>JAICXZ010000489.1 GCA_025934475.1 Mucilaginibacter sp.
ACATAGATGCAGGGCCCAATCGCAGCGCTGCGTTCGAATATTTTAGCCTGCGGTAAATAAAGAGCATTTTCGCCCTCTATACTTCTTGAGCTCATATCATTACCCACAGTATAACCCTGGATATTGCCTTTGGAATTAATAAAAAGCGTCATCTCGGGCTCCGGTACATCCCAGGTCGAATCCCGCCTGATGTGCACGTGCTGATTGTGGCCGGCTACACGTTGTGGAGTTGATTTGAAGAACAGTTCCGGTCTTTCGGCAGCATATACCCTATCGTAAAGATCAGCGGCGCCTGAGTCAGCAGATTCTTCCATACGAGCCTCTCGGCTGCGCATATAGGTGACGCCGGCTGCCCAAACTTCCTGCATGCCTATCGGCGGTGCAAGTTCGTCCTGAATGCAGGCAGAGGCTTTTTCTTCTGAAATTGGAGTAAGACCTTTTACCAGGTCGGTTAGGTATTGATGCAGTTCATCACGATTGACGAGCCAATCCCAGGCATGATCTATCAAATAGCTTGCCGACTGGTGCTGCAAAATAATACCATTGCGTAGTTTAAATATTTTCATAGTGTATCAGTGCGACGGGTCTGGGGTTCTTGCCGTCTTATAAATGGGAACCCAAGATAGCAACCTTTTTACTATTCTTTCAAAAAATTGCGTGCACTAATAGAATTATGCTACCAGGTATTATCTTATTTTTTCAAATGCTTCAGCTACATAACCGGTATATATCCGTGCACCATAACCATTTACGTGGCTGTTGTCGAACATATTTTCGAATTCAAATAAAGGTTTGAATTTCTCGTCATACTGGTACATAACAATTTTATCATGATCCGGAATTGTCTTCAGGATAGGGAATATTTCTTTGTACTGATAACTGTTCCACTCCGCCGGCAATAAAAATATCAGCCTGATGCCCCTTTTCCTGGAAATATCAATGACATCCTTCACACAGTCGTTAAAGTTTTCATTCAGCTTTCCGGCGGCCCAGGCATCATAGTTATTTGTCGCATCCAGGCTGGCTTTTCTTACGTCAATTACTTTTTGGCGTTCAACCGGGCTAAATTCTTTGTGCCGCGGTAATGCCAGGAATCCATGATTTGTCGCCTCTTTGCCGGTATCATCCATGAATTGTTCGCGGTGAAACTCGACCAATTCGTTGAACATGCCCATGTTGTAGACTTTTTCGACGGCCATTGTATTGACGAGAGAAAAATTCCAGGCTTTCTGAATCAAAGGGTACTGTGATTCCAGCATCGACGACATATAATCCTGGTAGGTATCCCTGTGAAGCCAATAGTATCCGCGCCAGGTAAACATGTTCTTCGTCTCCCCCGTCTGGAGGAAATTAAGCTCAAGTATTACGGTTTTAAATTTGAGGGAATCGTTTTCCAGTATTGATTTGTACAGGTAGAATGACTCCGGCGGCATCATGCCGTCAATCCCAAAATTGTATGAATGAATTTTATTGGTATCCGGGGATGAACTATTAACAAGAGAATCAAACAACACCGGCTCCACCTGGTAGTGGGTTTTGCTCGAACCGAGAAACAGCGTATTAAAATTGGCTTTGTGGTCAACCAAATAATTCCGCTTGATCAGCGTAAAGTGGTTTCCCCAGTAATATGGCAGTTGTTTGTTATAGAAGAGATACCTGATCGGCACGTTAATCAGCGCAACGATGATCAATATTCCAGCAATCTTTAAAACTAATTTCTTCACCATCAGAACTGAAAATAAATAAACCCTTTACTTGAAAAGATACCGAAATTCAATATCAACGCTACGAACAGAGCGTACATCACAAACCGGAAATACGATGGCTTTTCGGCAACATAAGTAGCCAGGTTGAACCGCTTGTGATAAGCTTGTGCAAACTCGAGCAGTAGAATAAACCCAATGCACAATACCAGCGAATAACTATCGATAAAGCTGCTAAACTGCAGGTTAAAGATATCGGCGCTGAATATTTTAGAGATGATCAATGCGGCATCCGAGAGCGTGTTGGCACGGAAAAAGATCCATGCGAAAGAGATCAGCAAAACGGTTACAAAATTCTGCAGATATCCTTCAAACTTTGGGAATTTACTCAACCCGATAATATCCGAGGCCTTTTTCCGCCATCGTTTCGTACCAGCTTCGATAACCAGGTATAGTCCGTTCAATCCCCCCCAAATCACAAAGGTCCAGGCGGCGCCATGCCACAAGCCGCTTAGCACGAATGTAATCATCAGGTTATAATACCAGCGCCATTTTACTACCCTGTTACCGCCCAATGGGATATACACATAGTCGCGGAACCAGGTAGACAGTGATATGTGCCAGCGCGTCCAGAACTCGCTGATAGTTTTTGAAAAATACGGCGTATCAAAATTCTTCATCAGCCTGAAACCCATTACGCGGGCAATGCCAATGGCTATGTCTGAATAACCCGAAAAATCGCAATAGATCTGCTGAGCAAAAAGCAGCGTGACAAAAACGAGCGTTGCGCCCGAGTAATGACCGGGATGATCATAAACCGGGTTGATGATGGCCGCCAGCCTGTCGGCTATGACCAGCTTTTTGAAAAAACCCCAGGCCATCAGCTTCATGCCGCTGGTAACATCTTTATAGTTGAACTTGTGCTTTTCGTAAAACTGGTATAAGATATTCTGCGGTCTTTCTATCGGGCCGGCCACCAGCTGCGGATAAAACATCACATAAAGCGAATAGATGCCAAAATTCCTCTCAGCGGGATGTTTACCCCGGTAAACTTCCACCACATAACTCAAGCTTTGGAACGTGTGAAATGAGAGACCTATCGGCAGAATAATATTGAGGGCCTTTACCGGGTAATTCCAGTGCAGCAATTGCGCCAGGGCCACCACATTGTTATTTAAAAAGTTGGCATATTTGAAGATTGCCAGCACCAGTATCGTACTTATGATACTGATCAGCAGATACGTCTTTCGTTTTCGTCCCTCCGACTCTGCAATCTTGATACCCGCCCAGTAATCGATCGTAATGGTTACGAACAGGATAACAATATACTGGGGAATAAAGAACATATAAAAAACGCAGCTGGCAAGCAATAACCAGGCCCAGCGAAATTTATGTGCAAGCAGAAAATAGACGATGGTAACAAGGGGGCAAAAAACCAGGAAGGCAAAGGAGTTAAACAGCATAGGTGATATTTGGGCCGATCTTTAGCAGATCGGTTTTGAGATTAATCCTTTCAATTTTAAATATAAACAGGGTACAATACGCCCATTAAACGTAAAAATGGCGACAATGTTTGAAGTTCTTAAAAACCCGACCGAAATTACAACAAGCTTTTGGCTTACACAAATGAAACCATATAGACATCATGAGCCAAAGAGTGTTATTGATCAGGGCGCACCAACAAAAAAGGCCCGGATGTTATCCAGGCCTTTACAATATTTAAAATTGTTTTCTTTAGAAATTGTTACCTGATTTGGATACGGTTGCATAGCCACCGATATACCACAAGCATCCGCTAAATGTGTTATTGGTGAATGTGTAGCCTGTATATTTGTAACCGCCATCGTTCATTGCAGTAACTTCTGCACCGGCTTTACTCTTGATAGCATTACCGTTTACTTTATTACCTACGAGGGTCATGTTGTTGCTATGTGCCGAGATTGCGTTTTCACCACCAACACCGCCAGCAGCACTAGTTGCATAATTAAACGTATTGTTGGTTAAGTTTACCAGTTGAGTGTTGCTTGGGGCCGAAGTGTAGGTTAACACCGCATTCCTTGCCTGCAGGTTAGGTGTATTCATATTGAAAATGTTACCCGATAAAGTCACATTCCATGTAGTTGACTTATTGATAACTTCAACCGCTGTCGACAAAGGATTATAGAACGTATTGTTTGTAACCTGAACAGAAG
>JAICXZ010000324.1 GCA_025934475.1 Mucilaginibacter sp.
GTGGATATTCCGAATTTGAAAAGGTCATTTTTTTGACCTTATTCATTTATATCATAAATATAACGCTTTTTTCCTAAAACCTTAAAAGCGATTTCCCTGCCTAAATAAATTTGGCTACCGTGAAAAAACGGGTTGATTTTTATATTTAATTATTAGTATATTTAAGTATCCCTAACGCAGCTGTTTTAAGGCAGAATTAAGCCAAGAAGCAGGATAATAATCTCATCATATAATTTTTCTTCCCTAATACGATGCAAAATCGTATCACAACAACTATGAAATATTGGTACTGCAATATGATAAACAGCTTTTAAATGATGTAATCGCCGCCTGATCACAATTGGAAAAATCACTTCTACATGTTAATCATTAAAACTTAGGGAAATGAATGAAGACATCCAAAAACTCGAACTCAGAATCACTGAACTCGAAAACCAGTTGAAGTCTGCCTCAACTGCTAAAGTTGACCCCGAAGAGTTAAAGACTTTTCACAAAGTGAGTCAGCAGCTTGGTATCAGTGGCTGTATTAACGAATGTCAGCCATCAATTTGCGTAATCTGCTACGCATGCTACCATTGTTACAATTGCCTCGTTTGCTACAGATGCATAACTGAATGCACACCTTGTATCCTCAATAGTGGATTTGGTGCAGGAGGTGGCCGCTTTGGTTCTTTGGGCTAAATTGTGCAGGCAAAAAGTTCCTCAAAAAGCTTTCAAATAATTTGAGGAACTTTTTAATTATAAAACTCTAAAGAAAGCTAATAGCTATAGGTCAGCCTTACCCTTATTTAAAATCGCGTCGAATGAGATCCTACTACTACCTTACTTCGGGAGTTGCTGTAATTGATATGAAGGATGGAAATTTCCTTTTTAAATCAGATACGCTTGCGGTAAAACTGGGCGGGGCTTCCACCGTATTTTTAGTTCAGCATATATTGCCGCTGTTAAACGGCAACAACGAATTGAACGACGTTTGCGCGTTGGTAGAAAAAATCGCACGGGATGATCTTAAGCAAAATCTGGATAAGTTAGTAAAAGCCGGGGTTTTAAGGTGTTCGGAGAATTCGATCTCAAATTCTAATAAAGGAGAAAAATCTGCTCCATTTTTTAACAATTTTTTGGATACAATCGGCTATACCCGGCAAGAAACTTTGGATATCTTATCCAAAGCAAAAATTGCTGTTTTAGGATTGGAGGCGCACGGTACACAAACCGTATTAGCTTTATTACAATCCGGTATAACTAATCTCAAATTAGTTGATCCGTTCCTCTGTGACGATGGATATCATCAAACTTTTCCTTTTATTGACAATGTTGACGGATCGAGACAAGAAGTCCTCAAAAGATATTTGGAACAGAAATATCCCGCAGCAAGCGTGGAGGTATTCAATCATGAAAATTTAACCAAAGAAACCCTTACGACTTTTGTCCAGGATTGCAGCTTACTAATTTGTTGTTTTGATAGTGGCTTTGCATCCGCTTTTTATTGGACCAACCAGATAAGCGTTAATAACTAAATCCCGGCCCTCTACGCCTCCATAAAGGGGCATATATGTTTTATTGGCCCCTTCGTTATTCCCGAAAAAACTGCCTGTTACATGTGCTACATGATGCGACTCGTAGCCGCACAAGAAGATTTTGAGGAAGCCATGTTATATGAAGAATATCTGAATGATAAAAAAAGTCCCTCATTTAATATCAGGAGTGTGTTACCCGGGGCTCTAAACTATACAGCAGCGACTTTATCAAGCGAGGTGTTGAAATTTTTATTTGCATTCGGGCCTCTATCACTTCCTGATAAAGTTCTTGAATATAATACCATTACCTTCGAGAGCAAAACACATAATTTGATCGTAAAACCGGATTGCCCGGTATGTCAAAAAAAAAACGATAGCCGGATCCATTATTCAATACCCGAATTAATTAAAGCCCATGATCCATCAAATCTGGGAAATCTGTTAAAGGACCTTACCAGTGAACGCATCGGAATAATAAAACAACTGGAAACAGTACCAAAAGATATATCCGAGCCTCCATTACCATTCGTTTATATGGCGGCTCTTGCCAATCATACTTTTTTGCCTAAAGACCAGCACCAGAAATTAAATTGCTCGGGGAAAGGAATGGATAGACTGAGCGCTCAAATTAGCGCGGGGGGAGAAGCTGTCGAAAGGTATTCGGGTACCGTATATGCTTTCAATGAAGTCATCTACCGCAGTTACGATTCACTTTCAGATCGTGCGCTTAATCCGCAACAATTGGTACTATACGCTCCGGAGCAGTATAAAAATAGCGCCTTTTCACCTTTTGATCCCAAGGCCGAAATTGGTTGGGTTAATGCATTTTCTTTAATAAATAACGAATCCATCTATATTCCAGCACAGTCAACAATACTAAATTATAAAGTACAAAAAAAAGAAGAATACTTGTGCCAGGCGACCTCCAACGGGCTTGCGGCAGGTTCCAGCATGCTGAATGCGATACTTTCAGCGGCTGGCGAAGTCATTGAACGGGACGCGTTTATGATTGCATGGCATAATCAGCTTCCCTGCAACCGCGTTAATCCGCTAACACATCCATCTAATGAGGTAAGGGAACTTTACCTGGCTTATCAAAGGAGAGGGGTTGAGTTGCAGTTATATAAAATACCAACCGATACTCCTCTTCATGTTTTTATGGGGATAGGTGTGCAAATGAAAGGAGATGGCCCCGCGGCGGTGGTTGGGCTTGGAGCTGATTTCTCAGCGATAAAAGCTGCAAAAGGGGCCTTGCTTGAAGTTGGCCAGGTGCGACCAGCATTTAAACAAAGATTAAGATTGCCCCAAACACAAGATAGACTCAAACAATTATTGGATGACCCCAAAAATGTGGAGGAGCTGGAGGATCATGATTTGCTTTATGGAGTGCCGGATAAAATGGCGGCATTTGATTTTCTATTTAATCAACGTGAAGTTGATTTTGACTGGGAAAGCGAGGAAGAGAAATCGCCACAAGAACAGTTGTAATTGTTAACTGATTTTTTCAGGCAGCAGAATAGCGACTTTATTTATTTTAATCTTACACCACCCGATATGAGGCAGCTTGGATTATTTACCGCCCGTGTAATTCTGCCCGATTTTCAGCCGATTCATTTTGGATACAACAACATACGCCTGGGAGGTAACCGACTTTTTGAATTACCTAAAAAACTGGGCTTCAGGGTGACGAGAACGCCAATTAATGAGTTAAACATGAATCCCCATCCATTAGCATAATGTAAACTTATGTTCAAAGATAAATATCCATCAACCTGGACTTTCCATAGGAGTACCTGTCGTTCAGAGTTTAATACGTTGAACCCGCAACATGGACAAGCTTTGCCCGAGGGTTACAAAGAATATCTAAGTGTCCCTAATATACCTTTACCGGAGCCCGTTTTTACAGCCGAAAGTTTTAAAGATCTCCTTTTTGCAAGGTATTCATGCAGGAGATTTAAAAATCAACCCGTGCAAATCCAGGATTTAGCTAATGTGCTTTTTGCAGGATATGGGATGCGGGATCTTTTTGTAATGGATAATAGTGAATTTTTTGATCGTACTGTGCCCTCGGGTGGTGGGTTGTATTCGTTGGAATTGTATCTTTTGGTGATAAATGTTGAGGGCCTCGATCCCGGTATTTATCATTATGTCATTTACCCGGCCTTGCTGGAGCAAATTAAAATACTTGAATTCCCGAAACCATTTCTGCAAAATCTCTTTATGCAGCAGCCATATGTTGCGGATGCTCCCGTTATCATCATCGCCACATCTGTCATTGAAAGAACCATGAAAAAGTACTTGGACAGGGGCTACCGGTACATTTTATTTGAAGCTGGTCATTGCTTCCAAAATATGAATTTAATGGCATCTGCCTGCCAATTAGGAGCTTTAAATGTTGGAGGGTTTTTCGATTTGGATCTATGTAAAACCCTTGGTATTGATATGGAAGAGGAGATTCCGCTATATGCGATGGCTTTGGGTATTCCCGTCGACGATAGAAATTTAGCGAGGATGCCGTGAACACCAAACAATTTGCTCTGCACGTATATCAATAAGCTATCTTTTTCGCCCTTATCGTATCGATAATTTCCCGCGTAAACCGTTCAGCGCCTTTGCGGTTCATGTGACAGTTATCTACAAACAGTTTGTCAGGGTAATTTTCGTCATAACCATTTAGGAAGATCACATTGGGACAGCTTTGTTTCAACAGCTCTGCAAATAGGGTCACTATCTTTGCCCGGTCTGCACTGTAGAATGCACGGCGGCCAGGAGAGAAGGCCAGCAGTATCCGCACATTATTGGGTTGTGGGCCTACAGCTGTCTTTATATCCCTAACAAATTTCGTCAGCATACTTGTATCAAACTGCACGCCTTTAAACTCGTCGAGGTCCCACCTTTGAGGTTTAAGATTGAAGCCTGTATCGCTTAACAATGCCGAACCGCAAGAATCGAACTTGCAATAATCATAATCCCTGTCGGTAGTATGATATATTAACCTCTCAGCGAAACCGCGTTGACTCAGGTATGTCCTGAAGTCGGTGAAGATGTTGACCAGTTCTGTGGTTTTCGGTACGTCAAACTTATAACCATCTTTCAACTCAATATCCGAAGGTTTAAAATCGGCGTACTGTGTATTGTAGATCAGTAACTTGTTTTCGCGCCAAAAGGCGGCATCTTTAAAATTTGATAGCCGCAGACCCCAGGAAGCCAGGTTCATGGTTGGCGCGTGAAGGCTATCCTGCAACATAATGGCGTCAATGTTATTGAGGCTCATGGATGAACCGATGACATAGATCCTGGAGTTTTTAAACTTATCAAAATTCCGTTTTACAAAACCGGCTTTGAGGTTAAGCGTAACAGAGTTTGAAACGAAGAAAAGGTCCCTGGGGCTTTTTGATTTGGCGTAGTATATTGCGCCGGTAATCA
>JAICXZ010000362.1 GCA_025934475.1 Mucilaginibacter sp.
GTTTTTTGAAGTACTTACCTGGCTGCAGCTAGGGCTGCACAGCAAGCCTATAGCCATCCTCAACGTAAATGGTTTTTATGATCTGTTGCTGCAGCAAATGGATGTAATGGTGGAGCATAAATTCCTGAAACCAACAAACCGCAATTTGGTTCTAACATCCGGAGACCCCATTGAACTCGTCAGCCTGATGGAAAACTTTGTTGCCAAACCTGACGAGGTTTGGTTCCGGGACCGGAATCTTACCTAGAATTTTCTGATTAATGAGGTTTATTTTTCTCCGCCTTCGGGTCCGTAGAAAATAACCCAGGTTGCAAAATCGTCTGTAAAATTTACAAAGCGGTGTTCGACTCCGGCGGGTACAAATAGTACATCTCCTTTTCCAAAAGCCGAGCGTTCGTTACCATTTATAAATTCGCCACTACCGCTGATCACCACGTACAGTTCATCCTGTTTGTGTGGTGTTTGTGGATCGGTTTTAACAGGGCGGTATATCTCAACGGACAGGGTGCCATGTTCCATTACTTTGGCGAACAACCTGGATTGTTCTGCATTCAACTTGTTCAATGCTTCTTCAACGGATATCTGCATATTTAAAAATAGTTATAGTAGTAGCAGCCTAAATAGCTTTTGCAAGAACACTGGGTTATGTTTTTGAATAACAATTGGTCCCCGGTGATATTGTAAATAAACATGTTTTAAATTATTTTTACGTTAGTATCAATCTATCGCAATAAATGAGATCGAGCCTTACCCGCAATTTACGGATCGGATTCGGAGTTTCGTTACTAATACTTATCGTTTCGGCTATTGCATCCTACGGCAGTATAGAGAATTTGATTGAGAGCACCCACCAGGTGGAACATTCAAATACCGTGATTGCAAAACTGGAGCGCACGCTGTCGGTTATGAAG
The DNA here is from genome assembly GCA_025934475.1 of Mucilaginibacter sp. GTDB lineage: Bacteria > Bacteroidota > Bacteroidia > Sphingobacteriales > Sphingobacteriaceae > Mucilaginibacter. Next base: position 912 of record JAICXZ010000362.1, read on the forward strand.
GACGCTGAAACGGGTCAGCGTGGTTACCTGTTAACTAACGATACCGATTTTTTGCAACCTTATAAAGGAGCCTATGGGAAAGCATTGCACCAGATTGATGATTTTCAGGATCTGACGAAGGATGAGCCGGGACAAGAAAAAATGGCCGAACAGATACGTGAGGTACTGGTTAAAAGGCTGACGATCCTGGATTTCTTTATCAAAAAGAAAAAGGCTGGAGCTACCTTATCGGCATCGGAACTCCTAACAGGTAAGCTGGCTATGGATTCGCTGCGGATAGTAGTAAACCGCTCTGAGCTGATCGAAAAAAATGTGCTGAACCAGCGGTTAAATGCATTGAACCGATACACCAGCAACACGCCTTTCTTCCTGTTTATAGCGGCTTTAATTGCCGTAGTTGTTACGTTTTATTCTTATTTCAGGGCAGTGGAGAACTTGAAGGAAAGAGCAAGACTTTATGCAGAACTGCAATTAAGAGAGCATGAAACAGCTAGTCTGAACGAAGAACTTGCTGCCACGAATGAAGAACTTGCCTCTGCAAACGAAGAGCTGGAAGCTGCCAATGAAGAGATAAATGCCACGAACGAAGACCTGGCTGCCGCTAACGAGGAACTGACAACTGCGAACGAAGAATTGAGCTCGGTCAATGAGCAATTGATTGAATCGCAGGAGGATATACGAGAGCTAAATGAAAAATTGGGCGCTTCCAACGAAGAGTTGTCTGCAACGGTGGAAGAACTTTTCAAATCACAGGAAAACCTGAAAGCGCTGAACGATGAATTGGAGGCGCGGGTAGGCAGCCGGACTGCAGCATTGACCGAAAGTGAGTCGCGTTTCCGGATTATTATGGAAACGATGCCTCAAATAGCCTGGGTAAGCTCGCCCGATGGTGAAATATCTTTTTTTAATAAACAGTGGTACGAGTTTACCGGCCTTACCTACGAAGAAAGCATCCGATGGGGATGGACGGCACGCATCCATCCGGACGATCTTCCCTTCGCTGCTCAAAAATATAAAGAGATATTGGAGAGCGGCCAGGAAGGAGAATTCGAGAACAGAAAACAGCGTTATGACGGAATTTACCGTTGGCACCTGGCCCGAATGCAGCCTGTTAAGGGGCCCGATGGCGAGATACAGATGTGGGTGGGTACCGCTACTGATATCCACGAGTTGAAAACCTTACAGCAGCAAAAGGATGATTTTATATCGATTGCCAGTCACGAGCTGAAAACGCCGATTACAAGCCTCAAGGCTTCACTGCAGTTGCTTGACCGGCTTAAAGATAATCCAACAACGTCAGCTGTTCCCAAGCTGATTTCGCAGGCAAATAAGAGCCTTGGAAAGCTAAATGTGCTGGTGGAGGATCTGCTCAATGTAAGCAAGCTGAACCAGGGCCAGTTGAGTCTCAATAAAACCAATTTCAATATTCATCATTTGATCAGCGATTGTTGCCAATATATTCGCGTCGAAAATATTTATTCGGTGATTATCTCCGGCGATGAGGATCTGGAAGTTTTTGCCGACTCACACCGTATAGAGCAGGTTATGGTCAACTTGCTGAACAATGCCATCAAGTATGCCCCAAAATCAAAGGAAATCGTTATTCATATTGAAAAGGCTGATGAAATGGCCCGGATTTCGGTTTCCGACAAGGGGCCGGGAATAGAACCGGCCAAGGTACCGCATCTGTTCGATCGCTATTTCAGAGTTGATAGCAATGGAATGCAATTCTCGGGCCTTGGACTGGGGCTTTATATCAGCTCGGAGATCATCAAGCGACATGAAGGTCAGATAGGTGTAGATACCGGGGTTGGCAAAGGAAGTACATTCTGGTTTACAGTACCGCTGGCGCACGAGAAAAAAATAAAGCAGGTGGTAGCAGAAAGACAGGAAGCCTGATTTTATCCAATTATTATTTTGATCGATAGTCACCCGGACAAAAGTCTTTGAATCAAAATTTGCTAATTAGCCGTACTAACCTATATTTGAGCCCTCATAAGCCGAAATAGCTCAGCTGGTAGAGCAACTCATTCGTAATGAGTAGGTCGCAGGTTCGAATCCCGTTTTCGGCTCTTTTTTATTACCCTGTGTGGTTGATTCTAACCCAATCAACCACTTAACCTAATCAGCCAGCATTTAATCACCATCTTTCCCTTCAGCTTTTCCCGGATAAGGTTTCTTGCCTTTAGAAGTATACCACAATATGCGGTTCATTAAATCGTCGTTACCACCATCAACGTGGTCAAACTGGTGTTGCGAGGAAGCCCTGGCATAAAACAATGATTGCCCTCTCAAGGCCGATAATCCTTTGTTGACATCATTGAGTGGTATTTTATTGGGCACTACCGTATAATTATAATTGGATGGTCGGTCACTAAAGCAATTGAACATTGGCAAAGCAGTCGCGTCAAGTGCATTCATTGGTGGTATTCCGAGAATTTGCTCGATTGAGCGTACGACGCTGGTCTGATTGTAATTGGTTTTGATCGTACTTTGCAGAAAGCTATAAGCGCTGATCACAAAGCCTGTTGTGCGATAGGCTGATAGGTGGTCCCAGCCGTCTTGCGAATCGTCTTCGGTCACAAATATCACGGTGTTTTTCCAGAACTTACTTTTGCTTACAGCTTCTACAATTCGGCCGAGCGCCAGATCATTGTCGGCAACCATGGACTGCGGCTTTGGATAACCGGGCCGGGTGCCGGTAGTGTGATCATCTGGCAGCGCCATTACCAACAGGTTGGGCAGGGCATCCCCGCCTTGCTTCTCGTAGTCGCCAAGTTCCTTAATAAATGCCGACGCTCTTATCTGGTCGGTTATTTTCAGTCCGTCGAAAGCTGGATAGTTTTGGGAAAGCATCGGCCTTACACGGGCTATTGTGCTGGTATTGTAAAACTTGAAGGGCTTGCCGTTTTGATAATCATTATAGATATCGGTCCAGGTCAATTTAGGATCATAATTTGGACTAGATGCTTCACCATATATTCTTACCGTTTTGCCATGGTCGGCAGCATTGTTCCAGATGAACCCATTCATGTCATAAACCAACGCGTCTTCCTGCACATGGGGGTAGCTACGGAACCAGGCCCTTACATTCTTCTCTACATAATCGGTCACCATCGCTGCGTCGGTCCATTGATGCCCTTCAGCCGAGCATTTACCCGAAGCGTAATAATTATCAAGCAGTAAAAATTTTCGCGCCAGTTGGTGTTGGTTAGGCGTAATGCTATCACCATAGATACAAAGCGAAGGCGCCCCGTTGCCCTCCTTCATATCGCCAAGTACCTGGTCATAGGTGCGGTTTTCTTTGATGATATAGATCACATGCTTAAATACCGATGGCTCACCAATTCGTTCAGGCATCGGTTTGGGGGCAATGTTCTTGCGCGGCGCCAGGCTTGCTATTGTCTCGCGGAATGAGATATTCAATTGCTTTACCTTTTCGGTATATAGTTGTAGCTGAGCCGCATCGGGGATGGGTATGATTGATATTGTAGCTTTTTCGTGGTGCGAGTTGTATGCGTTGATGTCGGTCAGCGATTTTTGAGTAGAAAATTCTTTTGTGCTCACCCGTGATCCTTCGCCCTCGAGGTTAGTCACAAAAATATTATTGCCGTTTACAAGGATGCCTCCGGGGTAAGCCTCTGTCGGGATAAATCCTATAACCGAACTTTTTCCCGACCCGTTTGAGGATGCGGCCGAGCCAAGTTTGACGATCGCAA
>JAICXZ010000357.1 GCA_025934475.1 Mucilaginibacter sp.
ATCTTTTGCTCCACGATCGCTATTCCCTGCAAAAACCGCAATTTTCCCATCGGGCGTAATTTTTCGGATGACGTCCCTGCCGAAATCGGTAAAGTAGACGTTGCCCTGTTTATCTGCTACTATACCTTTCGGGTTATCAAAGCGTGTAGTGTCTTCAGGGTGATTCTTATTAGCATCCGTAAGGGCTCCCGCTATGTTGCTTACGGTACCATCGGTGCTTATTTTGCGGATCAAATTATTTTGAGTGTCGCACACATAAACATTGCCTTTGGGATCAACAGCAATGGCCATCGGGTAGGTGAACGAAGCCTTAGCAGCCGGACCATCCGTTTTGCCTGCTGCGCCGCTTCCGGCCAATGTTGATACCATACCGTCTGCACTAATTTTACGGATAAGATTATTCCGCGAATCGGCCACAAACACACTGCCACCGGAGTCAACGGCTAGCCCCATCAGGTTGTAGAAGGATGCGTCAGTTATTTTGCCATTGGCGGCGCCGGGTTTGCCGTTGCCGGCGTAGGTGGACACCGTTGCCCTATTGTTTTGGCAAGAAACAAATGCCCCTATTAAAATGAGGGTTAATACTTTTTTCGCTTGCGAAAAAAAAGCTCCCCTCTTGAGAGAGGCCAGGGGTGTGTTAGCGAACATACTAGGCCAATTGGTTTTAAAGGCGCTCTAAGATATAATTTTCGGCGGCAAGGAGAATATTTTCGAACCAATAGAAGGGCAAGCGCGCCACAGGCTCCCCTCTCAAGAGGGGAGCCTGCGCGCTCGCCCTTATTTACCCGTAATTTCCCGGTATACTTCATCAAAGGGCTTACCCTTATGCTGCTGCCAGAATGCAGAAAATTTGATCTCGATATTTTTTAATAGATGGATGCAAAGCTGTTTGTCGTCCTCGTCGAGATCCATGGTCATCATGCCGGCGACTTTTTTCATCCGTGCCATACAGAGCTCAATAGCCTCCCCGCCTGCTTTGGTAAGCCGTATACGCTTTGATCGCTTGTCGTTTTCGTCATCATGCTCGCTGATCAAACCACGTTTTATCAGACGGTTCAGCATATCGGTGCCACTGGATAACTCAAATAGATTGGCGTAGATCACGTCAGTCTTCCGCGGTTCGCCATCCTGCTGTATGCTAAGCAGTATGCCGAATTCCTCTACCTGGTTTAATCCGGTACCCTGAAGCGCACCGGCCGCGTAGCTCATATTTAGCTTGTGGATACGCCCTATGATTTTGAGTAACAAACCCTCGCTGATTGGCGGAATAACACCTCCGGTAAGCGGCCCCTTAAACTTTTCCTGCTGATGGCTGGCCAGATAATGCCTGCAAAAGTCATCAAGGTTAGCATTGGGGTGCTTTTCTTCAAAACTTGCCCACTCGTTTACCAGCTCAACTGTCTTGTTCATGTCATTTTTATTTCGGTTACGCAGTAAAGATAGCGCATTTACTCCCAAATCTTGTTTATTACGAAATCGAAGCATAAATTCGATTTATAATTCCAAACCGAAATAAATTATGAACTCACAAACATTGTTACAACTACTCCTGGTGCTCCACATCACAGGTTTTGCCACACTTGCAGGCATCGTTGCTGCCGACACAGCCATTTATGGTCGGTTACGAAAATATCTCATCGCCGATAAAAACAGGGCGTTAACTATGCTCGAGAGTTCGGCATCATTTGCCGTGCTCATACGCATCAGCGCGATTGTGATTATCGCCAGCGGTATTGGGATGGCGAGTCTGGCGCCCGGGTTTTCGGGAATGCTCTGGTTCAAGATCAAAATGGTACTCGTGCTGGGAATAATTATCAATGGCGCAATCGTAGGCCAGCGGTTAATGAACAGGTTAAAAGGCATGCTCAATACAGCGATCATCAATAATGTAGAGATTGATGCGCTAAAAGGCCGGCTTAGCTTGATGTATGCTGTTCAACTATTGCTGTTCATAGCGGTGTTTACATTGAGCGTTTTTAAGTTTTAAATGAATAGTCATTCTGTTGATATGAAAAACGAACAAAAAAATGCGCCCATGAACTTACTCGTTATCGGCGCTAATGGAGGCATTGGGAGACAAGTAGTAGAACTGGCGCTTAACGACGGTCATAATGTAACGGCCGTGGTGCGTAATCCGGGCAATTTGAAATTGTCGCATCCTTACCTCGAGATAGTAAAAGGCGACATTATGCAACCGGAGACTTTTAAAGAATATTTGAAAGGCCAGGATGCTGTTATATCGGCTATAGGCGTCAGGGGTGGGATTTTTGCCGATAAACCTACAACGCTTTATTCGGACGGCAATGCTAATCTTTTGCAGGCGATGAAAGAGGCGGGTGCCATACGTGCTTTTTTTATCTCGGCATCGGCAGTGGAGATAAGCCCCGAATTACCCTGGTATGTGCGACTGGCTGCTAAATATATCATTCAGAAGCTATTGAAGCACATGTATGCTGACTTACTGCGAATGGAACAAATTGCAAAACAAAGTAATGCTGATTGGACCATCATTCGCCCTCCAAGGTTAGTCGATAAACCAGTTACAGGTCAGTACCGATATGCCGCCAACAAATTCCTAAAAAATGCGCTGAGCATTTCAAAGGCCGATGTGGCACACTTCATCATCAACCATGTGCACGACGAAGCGATTAATCATGCGACTGTCGAGATTGCTTATTAGGCGCAGGATTTTGGCGACAACGAGGTCAATGATGTTGAAAACTGCGCTTAGGCTCCTGTAGTGGCCGGCCCTTTATGCCCTCCACCCTGGTTGCCTTTCTTCTTCCTGAATTTTTTGCGGTTATTGTTATTATTCCTGCGGCGGTTTTTGGATGAATTGTGCTCCTTGAACACCGGCGACTCGCCCAGCTCAGGTGGAAGCACACTTTCGGGAACACTACGACCGATCATCTGCTCAATGTTTTTCAGCTTGCGGTTGTCGCGTTCATTAACCAGGGTGATAGCCGTTCCGGTTGTTTCGGCACGGGCGGTACGGCCAATGCGGTGGATGTAGTCTTCCGGATCCGATGGTACATCGTAATTGATCACCAGGTCGATACCCTCCACGTCGATACCACGCGAAAGAGCGTCGGTGCCAATGATAACAGGTAATGCACGATTTTTAAAATCGAGCAATATCTTTTCACGTTCAGCCTGCTCAAAATCGGAGTGAAATGCCTGGGCCTTTATATTAGCCGCACGTAGTTCACGGCTCACCTTTTTAACTTCGTCCTTGGTATTGGCGAATATAATGGTGCTGGTATAATTATGGCTTTTCAGCAGCATCGTTACGAGCTTCGACTTCTGATCGTTATGAACTTTGTATATCTGCTGATTGATCCCTTCTGCCGGCTGAGACGTAGCCAGGTTGATTTGCTCGGGGTCCTTTAGGATGGTTGCGGCCAGTTTCCGTATCGGGGCCGGCATGGTAGCCGAGAACAGCAGGGTTTGGCGGTGCTGCGGCACGTCGCGGATGATACGCATGATATCATCCAGGAAGCCCATATCGAGCATGCGGTCGGCCTCGTCAAGAATCAGGTATTTGATGTCATTCAACTTTAACACGCCTGATGTTAAATGCGCGATGAGTCGGCCTGGTGTGGCAACCACGATATCTACTTTGTTCTGTATACCGCGACGCTGCTGCTCATAAACAATGCCATCGCCCCCGCCATATACGGCTATAGAGCTCAGCCCGGTAAAGTAAGCCAATCCTTCTACCTGCTGGTCGATCTGCTGGGCCAACTCACGGGTAGGTGCAAGAATTAACGTGGTTATCTTATGCTCACGCTGGTGCTGACTGCTCAGATGGTGCAATACGGGCAGTAAATAGGACGCAGTTTTACCGGTGCCGGTTTGCGCACAGGCGATGAGGTCCTTCCCCTCTAAGATCAGTGGTATCGCCAATTCCTGTATCGGCGTCGGGGTTGTGTACCCCATGCTGAGCACGCCTTCAGTGAGGTGCTCGTTAAAATTAAAATCCTGGAATGTCAAATAAATCAAAAATAATTGCGAAGATAAGAATTTTTGGGCGGACGCTAAACCCTTCCATGGCAGTGCATATCCGCAATGTTTTGCTCCTGCGAAGCAATTTTTGATTTTTGGAATTTCTTGCTACCGACGTTTTGTCCCTAACGGGACACGCACATTGTAATCAAATACTCCGCTAGGAGCAACATGTCAATAGCCCAAAAGTGAACCTAATTTTTGCGCCGCAGGTGCAAAACAATTACCCTGCAATATATTTACCCACAACAGGAATCTTACTCAAAACAAACATCAATATGAACGACAGGATGAAACAAACTAAAGCAGTCAACGGAATGCTGATAAATGGATTGCAAAGCTTATAGCTGATACCCCAATCATCAAGCCGGCTGAGGAATAGTGCGTGGCAGAGGTACATGCCAAGGCTCAGATTTCCTATGAGATCACGCAGCTTGACCAGCGACTTTGGTACCCTAAACACAATAACCCGAGCCAATAAAAACACGCTTGCCGAATACAGGATAACGAACGGGCCAAGCGGCTCGTACATGATGGTGCTGATTGATTTGGTAGCATTCGTAATAAAATAAGTTCCAAGAATAATACTTACAACGCAGAGCAGATAGAAAATGAAAAGACCTACTTTGCTCCTAACTTCGGGCAGCTCTTTTGCAGCCAGGTA
>JAICXZ010000568.1 GCA_025934475.1 Mucilaginibacter sp.
AGCTGGAGCAAGCTGTCGCTGCTGCCGGATATCGATCTGACACGCACCGGAATGCTCGACTGGAACGGTGCCGTCAATCCGTTGGCATCCGGTGTAAAATGCAGCTGGAAATATACCGCTGTTTCGCCAACTTACCTGGAAGAACTGACTTATAAATCAAACGGTCTTGAGTATCTCTTTTACCTGGAGCGAGCCAAAGGGCAGGGTATTATAAACGGCATCGACACGGAGATCTGGAACACCAAAACCGATCCGATGATCGCGGAAAAATATTCCATCCAGAAACTGGCGTCAGGTAAACAAAAAAATAAAGAAGCATTGTGTGCCCGGTTCAACTTATCGACTGACAGGCCACTGATATCATTCATCGGGCGCCTTGTGGGAGAAAAAGGTGCTGATCTGCTGCCTGATGCATTGAAACGAAGCATCAAAGCACACCCGGGCGGTGTAAATTTTTGCCTGCTGGGTGCTGGCGAGAAAGAAGTGCAGGACGAGCTGATAGCTTTGAAAGATGAATTTCCTGACCAGTTCGGGTTGTTTATAGGTTATGACGAGGCGCTGGCCCACCAGGTCTACGCCGGATCGGATTTCCTGTTGATGCCGTCGCGCGTGGAACCATGCGGGCTCAACCAGCTTTATGCGCTGCGATACGGGACTATCCCGATGGTGCGCGTTACCGGCGGTTTGAAGGATACTGTAATTGATTACCAGGATGAAGGAGGGTATGGTATCCGGTTTATACAAGCCAGCGAGGCTGATATTGTGCATGCGGTTGGCCGTGCTGTTGAGCTGTATCAAAATACCGCCCTGGTGCAATTATTACGCAAAAGAATGATGGCGCTCGATTTCTCGTGGGATCGGTCGGCCAAAGAGTATATCACACTATATGAGAGTTTAAAACCTGCTATATGACATCAAAAGTAATCTGCATCGTGCTCGGCGGCGGCCAGGGTAGCCGCTTGTCGCCACTTACGGCAACCCGTTCCAAACCGGCTGTGCCAATTGCCGGTAAATACCGGTTGGTAGATATTCCGATCTCAAATTGTTTGCATTCGGATATCACACGTATTTACGTGCTGACGCAGTTTAATTCGGCGTCCTTAAACAAACACATCAAAAACACTTACCACTTCAGCAGCTTCAGTACGGCTTTTGTCGATATCCTGGCGGCGGAACAAACGCCTTCGAGCGTGGCATGGTTCCAGGGAACGGCTGATGCAGTGAGACAAAGCTTGCATCACCTTGCAGTACATGAGTTTGATTATGTGCTGATCCTCTCGGGCGACCAATTGTACCAGATGGATTTCAGGGATATGATAGATAATCACATCCAGAGGAATGCTGATATATCCATCGCTACAATCCCCGTTCACGCAAATGACGTTCCGGGCTTTGGTATCCTGAAAACGGATGAAAACAATATGATAACCTCGTTTATCGAAAAACCTAAAAAGGATTTCGAAAGCTGGGCATCAGAAGTAAGTCCCGAGATGGCGGAGCAAGGCAGGCACTACCTGGCATCGATGGGTATCTACATCTTCAACCGCAAGCTTTTGTATGAATTGCTCACCGGCAATGACCGTACCGACTTCGGTAAGGAGATCATACCAGATTCCATCGCTCATCATCGCGTTGCGAGCTATCAGTACGAAGGCTACTGGACCGACATCGGTACCATACCATCGTTCTTTGAAGCCAACCTGGGCCTTACAGACGATATCCCGGCCTTCAACCTGTTTGATAAGCAGCCGATATTTACCCGTGCACGTATGCTGCCACCGTCGAAAATATCCGGTACACATCTCGAAAAAACTATTGTAGCTGATGGCTGCATCATTAATGCGAGTCACATTTATCGTTCCATCATCGGTGTCCGCACGCGTATAGGCACGGATACCATTATCGAGAACTGTTATGTGATGGGAAGCGACAATTACCAAACCCTGGAACAGATAGATGAGGCCCATGAAGCTACCTCGCCAATTATGGGTATTGGCGACCGCTGCTGTATTAAGAATGCCATCATCGATAAAAACACCTATATCGGCGATGATGTGAAGATCAATTGCGGCAACAAACCGCTGGAGGATGGCGACTACGGAACTCATACTGTCCAGGATGGCATTGTAGTGATCAAGAAGCGCGCGGTGATACCACATGGCACAGTGATTTAAAGATTTTGAAAACAAAAATGGTTTCATTTGTTATTTACCCATAACCATTTTAAAATCTTTAAAACTATGAAAAAAGCAATGGCCATGATCGCATTAGCAGCGATCTGTTTTGGTACCACTGCCTCGGCTTATACTACCGTAAAAGCTGCGCAGGACACCACAAAGATGAAGGTGAAAAAGAAGGGTAGCAAAATGAAGATGAAGAAGAAAACGAAGGATACTACCCAAAAAGGTCAATAAACAAAACAGCCTCTCAAAAATTTGAGAGGCTGTTTTGTTATTTCGGAAACTATTGACGGCTTATCACTTTATCGATTATATTCTCCAATTCGCCAAGGTCAAATGGTTTGGCTAAAAATGCTTCGGCGCCGGCGTGAGTGGCCAATGATTGGATGTCGCTATCGGCCGAAAAATATACTACGGGTATATCCTTCAGCGACGCAGAGCTTTTGAGCTTTTGCGTGGCTTCGATGCCCCCGCTGTCAGGAATTCGGTTGTCCATTAAAATAACGATCGGCGTTATTTCGGCAACTCGTTCGGTTACACTATTACAGTTGGTAAATGTGTGCACTTCCCAACCCTGTTCTTCCAGAACATAGGTGCAGATGGAGAGGATATCCTCGTCGTCATCGAAAATTATAATCTTACGGTTTTGAGATTGGTCCATTCAGAAATAGGTCGAGCCAGTGTTTTACTATACGCACTTCCGATGCAAATGTTTGGATTTTTTTAAACAAATCAAATATGTATCTTTACTATACCAGGATAAACCTGTACATCGCTTAGCTTTAGCGCATTTCCGATATCTTTAAATTACATGCCGGTCTGTTCTTTATCCGGTGTTCTACTAAACTTTTGCATATTTCCAGTTAACGCCAACACGAAGTGTTTTTCTTCGTATAAGCATCTACTATTTGTATGAGGAAGGAAGCTAAAAGTGAGATCAATTTTGATGGTGCAGTCTCTGCCGCACAATGGCAGGATAATGCGACGACAGACCTGATAGCATTTTTTAGCGCCCTCGACGAGGTTTTCTTTACCGTCGACTTGCTTAATTCGCGGGTTATGCAGATTTCCACTGCCTGCGAAAGACTCTTTGGATATAGTCAGGCAGAGTTTTTTTCCGATCCGATGTTTTGGATTACTGTTATCCATCCGGATGACAGATCGGTTGTAGAAGAAGAGGATAAAATACTACGAGCCGGGGGCCGGGTTTGTAATGAATACCGTATCATTCGCAAAGATGGGGCCATTAG
>JAICXZ010000498.1 GCA_025934475.1 Mucilaginibacter sp.
ATCCAAATCGCCTTTAGTTTGCCATCTTCCAGCGCCTTGAACATTTCGGTTGCCGTCAATCCCGGATTGGGACTAATGGTAGTACCTCCCCAAAACTTCTGAACTTCTTCGCGATGCTGCGGGTTTTTGAGATCGCGGTGAGCAGGCAATAAGTTTGCTAATCCACCAACCTCACGGCCACCCATAGCGTTAGGCTGGCCGGTAAGTGATAACGGGCCTGAACCCGGTTTGCCGATATGCCCCGTGATAAGATTGAGATTGAGCAGACTCAGGTTTTTATTTACCCCAACTGAGCTTTGGTTCAATCCCATCGTCCACATCGAAATAAAACCTTTCGCCTCGCCGATGTATTGAGCAGCCAGGCGAATATCGCGCTCATCCAGGCCGCAAATTTTAGCTGCCTCACTTAATGTCCGCTTAAAAACCAAAGAGCTGTAAGCCTCAAATCCTTCGGCATGATTCCGGATAAAATCGATATCGATATCACCGTTTTCGATCAGCAAGCGGCCGATGGCATGATTTAAAGTAATATCCGTACCCGGATTGATCTGCAAGTGCAGATCAGCCACAGAGCAGCTATCTGTAATGCGTGGATCAACAATAATGATCTTTGCGTTCGGATTCGCAGCTTTGTGCGCTTCAACCCTGCGCCATAAAATAGGGTGGCACCATGCTGGATTGGCGCCGGTCACATAGAAACAGTCGGCCAGTTCGATATCATCATAGCAAACTGGAACGCTGTCCTCGCCCAAAGCCATTTTGTAAGCGGCTACGGCGCTGCTCATGCACAGGCGCGAGTTGGTATCGATATTATTGCTGCCGATGAATCCCTTCATCAGCTTATTGATTACGTAATATTCCTCGGTGAGGCACTGCCCCGAAGCATAAAAGGCCACCGAATCGGGGCCGTATTTATTGATGAAAGTTTTGAAGACGGCAGCCGCCCGGTCGAGGGCATCGTCCCAACTCACCCTTTGCATCGGCATACTTCGGTTGTAGCGCATCTGGGGGTACAGGAGCCTGTCGCTGCGGTCGTTGACCGTATAATGCAGGTTGATTCCCTTGCTGCAAAGCATACCTTTGTTTACCGGGTAATCCTTGTTGCCTTCGAGCGAGATGGTACCGTTCTTCTCTTTATTGATAACCACGCCGCAACCAACCCCGCAGTAGCAGCAGGTCGACGTTAGCTTGTTGTTGGTATTCTTATTTGCGGACATGGTTATCTGTTTTTATTTATGCAATAGTGCTGGCAATAGCCGGTTGTGTCTCCTCGTGCGCCACTTTCTCCTTGCGGAAACGGGTAATCAAAACGATCAGTGACACGATGATCACCGTATAGCCGATGTAAGTAAATGCCTGTATGTAGGTGATCGAAGATGACTTGAACAGGAAGCCGAACAGCATCCCGCCCAGGTTACCGCCAGCACCAACGATACCAGCAACCAGCCCTACATTTTTCTGGTTGATAAATGGAACAATGCCGTAAGTAGCGCCATTAGACATTTTGAGGAACAGCGCGAACATTAGCATAAAGGTAATAGCCGATACCAGTGTGCCTGCCTGCGCAAACAACAGCAGTCCGCATCCTTCAAGTAACAGTACGCCTGCCAATAACAGACCTTTACCGCGCATGCCGTACTTGCCGCCAATCTTATCGGATACAATGCCGCCTAAAGCACGCGCGAAAATGTTCATGAAACCAAATATCCCTGCCCAAAAACCCGCGCTGCTTTGCGAAAGGTGAAATGAATCGACAAAATGAAGCGACGCCACATTATCAAAAGTGATTTCCATGCCGAAACACATAGCATAAGCCATGGTTAAGGCCCAAATGCGCCAGTCGGCCAGCACGGTCCAATCGGTTTTACCCGATTTGGTTTTGGTATAGCCAATCTCGTTGTAATTACCTTCAGGAGTATCCTTGGTGAACTTGTAATAGATGAAAGCGATGATCAGCATCATCACACCAGGCACGATCATGGCATATCTCCAGGCCTCGGCCTTGGTATAGCCAAAACCAACAATGGCAGCGAAGATCAGCGGCATCACCATATTGGTTACGCCACCGCCAAGGTTACCCCAGCCGCCGGTTACCGCGTTGGCGGTACCTTTAATATTAGGCGCAAACATCATTGAAGTATGAAACTGGGTGATGACAAACGATGCGCCGATAATGCCTATAGCCAGGCGGAACAGTAAAAACGTGGTGTAATCATGCGCCAGGCCGACAAAGAAGACCGGCAGTGAGCCTATTAACAGCAATCTAACGGCGGTTTTCCTTGGTCCCCAAGTATCGCATAGCTTACCTATAATAAGGCGTGCTATAATAGTTGATGCAACAGAGGCAATAATGGTATTGCCTACCATGGCTTTGGTTAAGTGCAGTTCTGCACGGATAGTCGGCATCAGTGGCGCCAGGCCAAACCAGCCAAAGAAGCACACAAAGAACATGAGCCAGGTAATATGAAAGGTGCGCATTTGCACGCCTTTCATTGATAATATGTTGAGTTTTGTGAGTTGATGTTTCATGAGCGTATTTTTAATTCGTTAGTCAAAAAGCTATTTGTTTAAAAATTCGGGTTTGATATTCAACTGCAGGTATGCCCAAACCGGGCTGAGCCTGGCAGTGCCGGGTGTTATATTTTTGGCGTATTCCATGCTTGCAGTAGCCGCCATATAGGAAAGCCCTAAATCAACATTGGTAAACTTATTCAGCTTGTAGCCGGTGGTTAAATCGAATTCGGCCCCCAGGTATTTGCTGACAGGTTGGCCGGCAATATCTTTTTGTTCCTGTGCGAGATAGAAGTAGTGGTTGGCCAATTCCAGCGACAGGCGGTCCGCACTATATTTTACCTTTAAATAAGGATTACTCAATCCTCCGGTTGGAGCGCCGCTTACTGCGTAGAAATAATCCATATATCCCCAGAATTTGTGCGGAGTTCCGTAAAGCGGGTCAAAGCGGTGATCGGCAGTGGAGCCGCTAAAGCTATCATTCCCCGAAAGGTAGTCCCAACCGGCTGTATAGCCCACCCTACCGGGCTTATAGGTCAGTGAAAGCGTATAAGTATAGGCGCTTAGCGATGCTCCGTCGCGGTTGTGGCCACCCTGGTAATAATACCCGGCTGTACCAAGCCACTGGTCCCTGTTGCCAAATACAGGATTAGCCAGGATACCGGTAGTGAATCTTGTATTGACGCCGGGCTGATTAAATCTGCGGCCGTACACATAGCCCACATCCGTGCCCGACACATTTTTTACCGAGTCAAGTACATACTTGCCAAATTGATCGGTCAGAAACAAGCCTGATATTTTGGTTTTATTGAACTTTTTGGCAACATATAAATATTGCATAGCCTTATAATCCTGGCTGGCGGCATTGGTGCCCGGTGGGTTGGCGAACGCCGGACCACCATTTTTGGCGCTGATACCCGAGCCATTAACCAGCGGAATCATGCCTGACGGGGTATTGGCCAGGTTGCCTTTGCTGTCTTTTACCGTTGCCGGTACGTTGGCTGGTGTGTAATAGGTGCCATTGTAGTTAATGGCATCGGTATTTTGATTGAATGCGGCGCCCAGGTCAAATTGCCAGCCGTTTTGAAGAGCCTTAAAAACGATGGCATCGTGCCGGCGGGCCTGTTGTGTCCAGTCGAGGTTTCCAAGCAGGCGCTCGTCATCATAAACCAGCTCCTGTCGTCCGACCCTGATGCCGAAATAATCAAAAGGAGATTTTTTAAATGAGGTGTCTTTCTTATTCGAAAGGATCAGCTCGCCCCAGGCTTCGTGAACTTCGAGGCGGTTGCCGTCGGTAATGGTTGTTGTGGATGCATCCTGCCCCCAGAGGCGTACATCC
>JAICXZ010000341.1 GCA_025934475.1 Mucilaginibacter sp.
ATCCTGAAGTGCTAGCGTCGACACGGCTGGCACAACTGGGGCCAATATTCGTAAGTTATAGCAATAAGCAATTCAAGGAAAATAAGATTGCTAAGGCTGATTCAAATTTCATGCAGATTTTTTCGGTACCGCTTTTGCAGGGCGATGAAAAACATGCGCTTGTTGAGCCGCAAAGTATTGTTATTGATCATGATCTTGCTAAAAAATATTTCGGCGACGGGCAGGCATTGGGCAAAATGCTCAAAGTTGGGAACAACCTGATGAAGGTAACCGGTGTCTTCGATAATGTACCTGATAATTCGCATTTTCATTTTGATGCCTTTGTCAGCATGACCACTTTCCCCGAACAACAGCAAACCTGGAGCAACATTGGATATTTTACCTACTTGTTGCTTGATAAAAATGCTGATCCCAGGAAGCTGCAGGCCAAATTTCCTCAACTGGTGGCCGAGCACGTAGTTCCTGAAGTACAGCGTGACATGGGCGTAAGCCTGGCTGAAGCGCAAAAGGCTGTGAATTCATTTGTCTTTTATATTAAACCGATAACCGACATACACCTGCATACATCTACCAAGTTTGACCTTGAGCCCAACGGTGACATAAGTTATGTATATATTTTTAGTGCGCTGGCTGTATTCATCTTAATGCTCGCATGTATCAATTTTACCAACCTATCTACAGCAAGCTCGTCCAAACGATCAAAAGAGGTTGGTATTCGTAAAGTCCTGGGAACACTTAAAGAGTGGCTGATCACGCAGTTTCTTGTCGAATCGGTTATGCTTACTTTGCTGGCAATGCTGCTGGCGCTGGGCATGGTCTATGCGCTATTACCTTACTTCAATAACCTGGCCGGTAAACATATCACCATGGGCTTTTTCCTCGATTACAAAGCCATTGGTATCGGTATTATTCTAACCTTGCTAGTTGGTGTCCTTGCGGGTTTGTACCCTGCCTTTTTCTTGTCCTCCTTCAGGATTATCAATGTGTTAAAGGGGAATTCGGGCAGCGAACCCAACAAAAAAAACCTGTTGCAAAGCAGCCTGGTGGTTTTCCAGTTTACCGTATCCACGGCTTTGATCATCGCCACATTTATTGTTTACCAGCAGCTGCATTTTATGCAGAATAAAAAGCTGGGCTATGATAAGGAGCAATTGCTGGTATTGAACGATACTTATACCCTTGGTAACAATGAATATGCCTTCAAGGATCAACTGCTTCGCGATAGCCGGGTAATGAATGCTACGGTATCAACAGATATTCCGGGTAATGGCAATATGAGCGGCACAGAGATCTACGCTAAAGATCACCAGGCTAATGAGACCAAATCTGAAATACACTGTAATATCTACAGGATCGATGCCAATTACCTGTCTACGTTCGGTATCAAGTTGCTTAGCGGCAGAAACATATCACCAGATTTTCCGGGCGATTCGTCAACGGTGATTATCAACCAGGCCGCACAGCGCGAACTGGGCTGGGATAATACCGATCCGCTTGGTAAAACTATAGTGCGCTCCGGACAAAGGGCCTTTACCGTAGTTGGGGTAATAAGCGATTTTAACTATGCCTCGGTGAAAGAAAAAGTTGCTCCGTTAATGCTTCTTGCTAATCATCGTCATGGCAGTATTGTGCTTAAGATAAAGGCCAGCGATGTAAGCGGATTGTTATCTGATATCAAGAAACAGTGGGGCGACTATAAAGCCAGCGCTCCGTTTAGCTATTACTTTGTGGACCAGCAGTTTGCGTCGCTTTACTCAGCAGAACAACGTACCGGCAAGATATTTACATCGTTTGCCGTGGTGGCCATCATCATAGCAGGAATGGGGCTGTTTGGTTTGGCTGCTTTTATGATCAAACACAGAGTAAGAGAAATAGGTATTCGGAAGGTGTTGGGCGCATCTTCGGGGAATATCACCGCGATGCTCTCGTTCGAGTTCCTTAAATTGGTTTTGATCGCCATCTTGATCTCGTTCCCAATCACCTGGTTTGCAATGTACAAATGGTTGCAGGATTTCGCTTACCGCGTGGATATCCATTGGTGGGTATTCATATTGGCAGGCATTGGGGCCATTGCAATTGCATTTATGACTATTAGTTTCCAATCCATCAAAGCCGCGCTGGCTAATCCGGTGAAAAGCCTGAGAGCGGAATAGTTAACTTGTGACTGGTAATTAGTTAAGTAGGAGAGCCTAATCATCAGTTAACTAATCACTGGTTAACTAGTCAATAAATCAATAAACAACGTAACGTTTTCTTTCGCCCCCACGTCTTATAATTATAAACCAGGGAAGCAATGCTTAAAAATTATCTCAGAAGCGCATGGCGCAATATTAACCGGCATAAGTTTATCTCGTTCATCAACATATTTGGGTTGACCATGGGGTTAACTTGTTGCCTGCTCATTATTACTTACATCATTAATGAGTTAAGCTACGACAAGTACAATGTCAATGCTGATCGAACATACCGCGTTACCCGTATCTTTTATTCGCGTAATGGCGAGGAAAACCTTCATTTAAGCTCTATAGCGCCGCCGTTTGGGCCGCTACTCAAAACCGCGTTTCCAGATATAGAAAAGGTGACAAGGGTGTTGCCGAACGGTACTATTGTTTTCCGTTATAAGGAAAAACAGTTCAATGAGCAAAACGGATTTTTTGCCGACGAAAATTTCTTCAACATATTCACAGTAAATGTGACCGAGGGAGACAAGAAGAATGCACTTGCCGATCCATATAGTGTAATGCTGACCCCCGAAATCGCAAAAAAATACTTTGGCAGCGAAAACCCGATCAATAAAACCGTGATCCTCAATAATACCAAGCGCGGTTTCCGGGTGACCGGTATATTTGAACCGTTGCCCTCAAATGCCCATATGCACCCTGATATTCTGGTGTCTTTTAATACCTTAAAGGACTCTACCATTTATGGCGAAAAACAGCTTGAAACCAATTTCGGCAATAATTCATTTTATACCTTTCTGCTGATGCCTAAAAACTATAATATGGATATTATCACGAGGCAATTCGATGCCTTTATCGATAAATACTATAATCCGAAGGGCTTGCCACCAGGCATAAAACCGCATCAGACGACGAAACTCACGATACAAAAACTAACTGATATTCACCTGCAATCGCACCTGGATGATGAAATAGAACCCAATGGTGACATCAAGCGGGTTTATATTTTCTCAATTATCGCATTGTTCATCTTGCTGATCGCCTGTATCAATTACATGAACCTTTCCACGGCCCGTTCAGCACTGCGTGCTAAAGAAATCGGCATCCGCAAGGTGATCGGCGCACAACGAAAGGAGATCATACGGCAGTTCCTGGGCGAGTCGGTTTTGATTACATGGTTTGCTTTGATATTAGCCGGAGTGCTAACATGGCTTGTATTGCCATACATCAACTCCATTTCACATTTGTCGCTTTCATTCAGCAGTTTATTCCAATGGAATATTTTGATCGGGGTACTATTATTGCCCTTTGCGGTAGGTCTGCTGAGTGGTATTTATCCTGCAATATTTATGTCATCTTTCAGACCCGTGCAAGTGCTTAAGGGTTTGTTGAAAGTGGGTTCGGGCAATTTATCCTTCCGCCAGGTATTGGTTGTCGTACAGTTCTCGGTTTCCATCATCCTGATCGTGGCTACTACAGTGGTGTTCCAGCAATTACGTTATATTGAAAGTAGTTCACTTGGTTTTAACAAAGATTTTATCCTGACCACTAGCTATTCGGGCACGCTTACCAAACAATATGAGTCGTTCAGGAACGAATTGCTGAGAAATCCGGCGGTAAAAGATGTTGGGCGATCATCCCGCATTCCGTCTGGTCGCTTATTGGACGACCAGGGTGCCCAGGTTATCGAAGGCGGTAAGACTGTTCCAACGCAGATCGACCTCAAAATGATCACTACCGATTATGGCTTTATGGATACTTACGGCATGCAGCTCGCTGCGGGCCGCAACTTTTCGCGCCAATTTCTAACAGATACCGCAAATTATGTGATCAACGAAACCGCGGTGCAACAACTTGGCTGGAAAAACCCTCAGAATGCTGTGGGCAAGGACCTGATCTACGGCGGCATAAAAGGGAAAGTGATCGGTATAGTCAAAGATTTTCATTTTGAATCACTGCATCAGCCGATCGTACCTATGATTTTTTTACTTCCCGGTCAAAGCAGTAGTTTTTACAACAATATGTCGATCAAGGTCGATGGCCGGAACGTCCAGTCAGCCATTAATTCGATAACTGCAACCTGGCATAAATTCCTGCCCGATGTGCCTTTCGATTATACCTTTTTGGATGCAAGGTTTCAGAAGCTATATGATGCCGAACAGGAGGAAAGTCAGTTGGTTACTATATTCTCATGCCTGGCCATATTCATCGCCTGTTTAGGTTTATTTGGATTATCGGCATTTACCATATCGCAGCGCGTTAAGGAAATTGGCATCAGGAAAGTTCTGGGCGCAAACATTCCGCAAATCGTGACCGAACTGTCGCGCAGTTTTATGATCCTTGTGATTATCGCTGCAGTGATCGCTTTGCCAATCGCATGGTGGCTGATGCATAAATGGCTGGAAAATAATTTTGCTTTCAGGATAGACATAAGCGGTTGGGTATTGTTGCTGGCCGGGATAGCGGCATTTATTATAGCATTTGTAACCATCAGCTTCCAGGCCGTGAAGGCAGCATCAGTTAATCCGGTGAAGAGTCTCAGGTCGGAGTAGCAGTTGCAGTGGCAGTCAAAATTCAGCTTGAGTTGCTGTTCTCTTTCGGACCCCCGGATTTA
>JAICXZ010000353.1 GCA_025934475.1 Mucilaginibacter sp.
CGACTGGCTCTGTGTTGCCGGTTTTGACGGCTATTTCAAAAAGATAAATCCGGTGGTATCTAAAACGCTTGGTTATACAGAGGATGAATTATTTTCGAGACCCATCAACTCGTTTGTTCATCCGGATGATCAGCATGTGACCGAACATCGCCGCGACCTGATCAAAAGAGGACAGCCGCTGCTTAACTTCGACAACCGGTACGTGACCAAAACCGGCGAAACAGTTTGGCTCACCTGGACCTCGATGCCCATAAAAACTGACAATGTGGTATTTGCAATCGCCAAAAACATCACCCATCGTAAACGCCTGGAGGAGTACCGGCGCCTACTGCACCTGATGGGGCCCGCACCGGAGGACAAAGACGAACACAAACTGAACGGCTCCGAAGAAACACCGATTGAAGAAATATCCGAATATGATCAGGCATGGCTGGCTGAGATGGAGAAACTGGTGCGAAAATATGCCGGGAAAACCAAGCTCACTATCCGAACCCTCAGCGATGAACTTTACCTGAGCGAAAGGCAGTTGCACCGGCGCATCCAATCTATACTAGGGGTAACGCCCAATAAGTTTATCCGCATTATAAAACTACAAATGGCACGCGAAGCCGTTGCCGGGAGCAAACGCTACACCATGGCCGAGATAGCACGCCTGGCTGGATTTGAAACTACAGCTTATTTTAAGAAGTTGTTTAAAGAAGCTTATGGGCGGGAGGTTATTGATCCCAGAAAATGACGCGACGCCCCATCATTTTATCCATTGCTCATACTGCAAAAACTTAATCAGTTTTGGATCATCGACCGACAGAACCGGAAGCCAATCACTAATTGGCGCCCGTTCCCATACCTGATGTTGCGGATTGCCCGGTTTGGCATATTTGTAGAGGTAGAGTACCGCCCGTATGTATCTCGGCGGCTTATTCGGGAAAGGATTTTGAGCAAATAAACTCACGGCGTCCGGATCATTATGCAGTAGTTTCCAGGCAAGGTTATAGGTCCATGGGTATTGCTCAGCGGATCCCATAGCGGCGAACCACATCTGCCAGTCGAGGCGCAGTTGGTATGGCGCTACCTGTGGCGATGGCTTATCGAGCAAAACCGGCAGCCCTTTGTAGATATAAGGCTTCCACTCTGTGCTATCGCCCGGATGCTCGTCCATCGTCCCTTCAAAAACCACATTGGTACGCTGCTGCCCTACGCTTCCGAAAGCGCCATAAGTATTCACCAGGTCGAAAGGATCGAATGAACCGTTCATGATCTGCGTGGTTGAAAACATATTGACCACGGGCTGTATGCTCAGGAAGGCAATCAGCACCGCAACCACCCATGACGTGGTTAGCATTGGTACAGACTCTTCCGACTTTGCCTCTGCTTCCGCAGCTTTTTTAACCAATCTTTTTGGAAGCACCTTTCCCCAAAAACCATCATCAAAACAGGCCAGCGCGGGGATAATGGTGAGCCAGTTAAGAAATGACAAGTTGCCGCTGAGCATAATAAAGAGCTGCAGCAATATCATGATCACCCCGGCGATATGTCGTCCCAGTCTTGGCCAGAACGCGAAAAAGGGCGCTATCAGTTCGGCAAGCCAATTGAACCATACGCCCATCCTCAGAAAAAAGTGTGGCAAAAAGTGAAACCAGCGTGTCAGCGGTCCGGGAAGTGGTTGAGTTTCGAAATAGTAATACAGTGCCGTGCTGTTGCGCCAGATTGCGTCTCCGCGAAATTTGATCAATCCCGCGCCGAGCATGATCCTGAAGATGAGCCATCGAAAAAGGACAATGACAATAAAAGGCGGCGGTCGTTTCGGGAAAGGTCGCATATCCACCATAGGACAAAGAAACATAGCCAGGAAGCCTGTTTCTGTTAGCTGGATCTCCCAACCGTAGCCGTACCAGTCCTGTCCGGCATGCACGATAGACATATACAGAAACCAAAGTATTCCCAGCAAAGGTGCATTGGCATAACCGGCTACTACTACCAGCGAAAGTATAAAGCCCAGCCATGAAACCGTCAAAAGCGCCCCATCCGAATGCCAGAACCAGAACACCGACGGGAGCCGCATAAAGCCGGCCGTGCCCGAGCCAAAAGCCTGGCTTACTTGTTTGAAATAAATGTCCAGTGGGAGCAGCCCATGTGAGCCGATCAGCGGCACAAGCTGGTTGATGGCTACCAAAAAAGCTATCGCGTAAACCACACCCAGCAGGCGCAGGATCACAAAGCGGGTGAGCCAGTAAGTACGCGGCGTTTTTCGTTCGCGAAGAACAATTCGTTTGGATTCGCCATCCATTTTTGGCTATTGTTACTTAAACAAATCTAATCAAAAACGTTTGGGCTGACGACGATCAATTTAACTTCTCAAACCGTGAACATTAGCGCTATTGTTTTGTTGATGTTTTACTATATTTGATTTACAAATTATAAACCGACTCAACTATGAAAAAGTACTTATTAACCGCATCGCTCGTATGCTCTTTGGCGGGCGCATCATTTGCATTTGCCCCTGATGGCGATCATCTGAAGGGATACATCAGCGATTCTCACTGTACAGAGGCCAAAACCGATATGGGCGCTGTTGATGCCCGGGTTGCCTGTGTAAAGAAATGTATTAAGGGCGGCGCTTCGGCGGTATTAGTTGTTGGAGACAAAGTTTACAAGATCTCCAATCAAAAAGCTGCTCTAAAATATGCCGGCAAAAATGTTAGCGTTGACGGTAAAGTGACCAATGATTCGGTAGAAATTACCAAGATCACCGAAGACAAATCCTGATCGGGTAAAATGACACAGAAAGGCTCTGGGTTTCACTCAGGGCCTTTTTTGTTAGTCACGGCGGCAAATTAGTGCTGCCATCCTCTTTATCGATAGCTAAACATTTTGAAAAAATCTAAAAACAATATCTTTGCTGCGTTGTAGTTGATACCTATAAATATTGATTTCATGAAAAAGATGATCCTTACAGCAGCAATCCTAATAAGCTGCCTATTTTTTAGCACTAATTCAAATGCGCAAGTTCACGTTAGTTTCGGCGTAAATATTGGCGTACAACCCGAATGGGGCCCTGTAGGCTATGACCATGCCGACTACTATTACATGCCAGATATCGGCGTTTATTTTGATGTGCCTGCACACCAGTATGTTTATATGAGCAATGGTGCTTGGGTGCGCCAGGCTTACCTGCCATACCGCTACCGTGATTATGATGTATATCACGGCTACAAAGTGGTTATCAACCAACCACGCCCGTGGATACATGACGACGTTTACCGCGTACGTTACGCAGGTTACCGCGGCCGCCATGACCAGGTGATCATCCGCGACAGCCACGAGGATAAATACCGCGAGCACTGGCATGATAACGGCCGTCACAACGGCTGGTATAAACATGGTGGTGGTGACGATCAGGGCGAGGGTCATGGTCACGGCCATGGTCGTGGACATGGTCACGGCGACGATTAAAACATACCGTTTTTAAAGCGAAAAGGCTCCTTTGCAGGAGCCTTTTTGCTTATTGAAAATAACCGGTAACGGAATTACAGCTCCAAACTCCCGCCAATAGCTGGTAATTGCAGATTTAAACCCGCATTTTTGAATTTCGCAGCCACTTCGGCTTGGTCTATTTTGATTACCGGGAAGGTGTCGTAATGCACACCGATCACATTTTTGCAGTTGATGAAGTCCGTGGCCTTGATGGCGTCATCGGCACTCATGGTATAGTTGTCGCCAATGGGCAGGATGGCCCAGTCGAGGTTTTCATCGGCCAGCAGCTTCATGTCATAAGTAAGCGCGGTATCGCCCGAGAAATAGATCTTCTTTCCTTCTGCATAAATAACAAAGCCTGCAGGATTACCGCCATAGGAACCATCGGGCAGACCGCTTGAGTGAATAGCATTCACCATCTTAACCCTGCCGAAATCAAAATTGAAGCCGCCGCCGATATTCATCCCGTGCGCATCCGCAACACCCTTACTGCCGAGCCAGCCGGCAATCTCGGCAATGCAGATCACTTTGGCACCGCTGTTTTTCTGGATAGTGAACAAATCGGCAATATGATCGCCATGACCGTGCGACAGCAGGATATAATCCGGTTTCAGACTATTGATATCGATGTGTTTCGCCAACTCGTTATGCGAAATAAAAGGATCAAAAAGCAGTTTTTTGCCGCCTGTTTCAAGCTCGAAAGAGGCATGGCCATACCAGGTATATTTCATAGTTAGTTTTTGTCTTTTGTTGTAATGTTTTAAAGTTGAAATGTTGGAAGGTTGTATGGATACAAAGCTAAATTGAAGGGTTAAACATTTCAAGTAAAAATTTAGGTGAACAATTTGGGCGCCCGGGCGCTCTATTCGCTCATACTGCACAGGCCTTAGGCTCTTTTTGCTTCTAATAAGCTGCATGCAAAACTGCTACTGCCACCGCAACTACAACTTTTTCTGATGGCCGGTATCCGCTAATATCGCTGGCGCGGGTATCCGTTCTAATAGACGTTAGACTGCTGCTATCACAAACGCTGGTTCAAGAGTTGGCGCCAACTCTTAAACCAGCGCGTAAAAGTGTAAAAAAACCCGCGACCCTATGTGTTCACGACTGCGCGCCTGCCACCGGCTATTTTTTTGCAATTGGCTGATATCCAGTATAGAATTTATTTTGCACCGTGCAAAATCGATGCAAAACCCCCTGTTTTC
>JAICXZ010000394.1 GCA_025934475.1 Mucilaginibacter sp.
AATTGTTGATTGGTTTATTTGTGATTAGGTAATTGGCGATTAGTTGATTAGTGGCTGGCACCAATCACCAATTAACAAACCACTATAACCTTACAGGTGTTATTTCGTTATAGTGATCAAATTACATCCTACCTATGTTTCGCAATCTTCGCCTCATTTGCGTTGTAGCTGCTTTGTCTTTTCCTGTTCTGTTCTTCACGGCAGGCACTTCATCTTATGCAGGCAGCATCCGTCACGGAACTGTGGTTATTGTGTCGATGGATCCGGACAGTATCATCCTTGCAGCCGATTCCAGGGAAACGGACATTGATTTCACCCACAAAAAGGTTACGTTTGGAGATACAGCTCACAAAATATTCCGCATCAGGAACACATTTATTGCTATTGCCGGATTAAGTGAATTGAGCAATATGTCGACTCAGGCATTTATCAGCAGGGTGTATGACACCAGTAAGTCGATTAAGGAGAACATGCAGGTTATTGAAGCCAGCCTTAAAAATGCTATTCAAAAAGAACTCGACTCCTACAGCATCAAACAAAAGCGACTCTTTGCCGGGCACAACTACTCAATCGAGTTGTTCATCGCGGGATACGAGAAAGGTATACCACAGGTATGCCGTATAAATACAGGGGTAAAGTTTGTGAAGCTGGCGGCCAATCCGGTTGAAACCTTCGCCGCAACGGGCACCGGGCTGATGTTTGATGTCGCGGGTATTTCCGATCATATCAATCTTGTGCAACATAATATGAAAGGTAATAAGCTGCACACCATGTCGGAGCTGATCTCACTCGAAGCAAGGCATCACAAGGATGTTGATTCGCTGGTGCAGTATGCTATCATCAAGAAGGATGGTTATCGCGTTGGCAAGAGGATTGGCGGGGGAAATTAACTAGTTACAGGAGCGCCTGATCTCTAATCACCAATTAACTAATCACTACAACATTACTTCAGTTTCAGTAATGCGTCCTTTATCCTTTGCGGAACAGTCTCAATATCCTTTAAGCTGCTGGCGCCTACTGATGCACGGAACCAGAACACATCTTCCTCTGTACCGAAAGCTGAGAATGGCACCAAAGCCACTTTAGCTTCCTTGATCAGGTAGAAGTTTATGTCGGTAGCTGTTTTAAGCAGATCGCCATCGGGTGTGGTTTTGCCTGCATAGTCAACTTTAAGCGTGAGGTAAATGGCGCCCATCGGTTCGATAGAATCCACTTTGAAGCCTTCGGCTTTGAGTTGCTGGAAACCCTGGTGCAGGGTGTTAAGGCTGGCTTGTATCTTTTCCTTAAAATCGGCGAGGTAACCGTTTACTTCATCATCATGTTTCAGGAATTGCGCCATCGCCACCTGCTCTGCCTTAGGCGACCATGCACCCATGTGGCCCACAATAGCCTTCATGTTGTTGATCACCTCCGCCGGACCAAAGCCCCAGCCCACACGAACACCGGTAGAAGCGAAGCACTTAGAAGCGCCATCGATAAACACAGTCACGCCCTTCAACTCCGGACGAAGTGACACCGGGTTAAAGTGCTCGTGATGACCGAAGGTCAACTGAGAGTATATTTGATCGTAAAGGATATATAATGGCTTTTCACCTGCCTTGCGGGTTTTGTTTTCGGCTATTACCAGGTCGCATATTTCTTCCAGGTCCTTTTTGGTGAACATCGTTCCCGTAGGGTTCAGCGGAGAGCAAAGCGCCAGCAATACAGCCCCCTTCAAATGCGGACGAAGCTCAGCAGCCGTAGGCATGAAATTATTTTCGGGCGTGGTGGGAATCATTACCTCCTCGGCGCCTGTTAAGTTGCAATAGTGATTATTGTTCCATGACGGTGTTGGAAACACTACCTTATCACCTGGGTCAACCAGCGCCAGGTAGGTAGAATAAATGAGTGGTCGCGAGCCGCCGGATATCAGGATCTGGTTAGCAGCGTAATCCAAATCATAACGGCTCTTGAGGAAAGCAGAAACGCTTTGACGCAGATCAAGGATACCATCCGCAGGAGGGTAGTTGGTTTGATGCGCGCCGTAGGCTTCAACAATGCCTTGCTGCAAAGGAGCCGGGATAGGATAAATATTGGAATCGAAATCGCCTATCGTCAGGTTAGCAATATTTTGCCCCTGTCTCTTCAACTCATTGATCTCACCGGCGATCTTTATAATTTCAGAACCCCTCAGGTTCTGCGCCAATACGGAAACACTCATAATTTTCGGAATATGGGGCAAATATAGCAAAAGGTTAAAGGTGAAAGGGAAAAGGCGAAAGGTTTGTGTTGGGAAGGGTGATTATGACATTTAGGCGATGGAGTTGCCCTAATGCTTGCCTGCGCCTAGCGGTTGTTTGCAGCAAACAGGTGAAAAGTGGCTTTTTATTTCTTGGACAATAGATTCAGGAACTCTTCTATACTTATAACATTAACCTTGGGAAAATCTAAAGATTTCAGTTGGTTAAAATGCCGATCATTGCTTACAATAAAATCAGCGGTACCTGATATGGCAGCATCAACGTACTTATTATCATCAGGATCTTTGTCAATTAGCTGCCATTCAAAATACACCTCTATTTTTCTGAGATTGCTAAGGTTTAACAGCATTTCAGCTATATTATTTGATACTGAAGCATTAGCCTTTCTTTCAATAACCTCAACATATTCTGATAAAATATCATTAGTGAGCACGAGATTGAATTCACCATTGATCAGTGCATCAAATATTGGCCTGTAGAAGGATTTCGAAGGAATAGAAACCAGCGGAGCATTCGCATCTAATACGACTACCATCAACTATTTTTTCTTAAATTTTCATTTGCCCATTCCTTCATCAAATCGTTGTTCCAGTTATTTTTTTCCCATAGTTTATCCATTTCAGTTGTCGCGGTTTTAGCAAAATACTTTGCGTGCATATTTTTGATCTCAGTCAACTGATCCGCAGATAAATTATATTGAAACAATTTTAATAGTTCAACTTGCATATTGGTGAGCTTTCCGGCGGTCTCCATGGCATTCGCTGTTTTTTGTAATCAGATTATGTACAAATATACCACAAACGCGGCTTAATAATATTAAGGTGCGCCAGTCGTTCCATTAATTTGATAATTATGCATTAATTCGCATCGCCTCCGCCAGCAACCGATATGATTCCAATCTATCATCAAAATCCTCAGTAATAGTAACCGCGATGATCTCATCCACCTGGTAATCTTCGGCAAGCTTTGTTAGCTTTTGCTTCATCTCAATCGGGGCGCCGGTAACTACACGTTTGCGGTTATGCCTGATGCGCTCCAATTCATAATCGGTATAGATCACGTGCTTAATATCATCATACCCAACCGGCGCAATGCCTTTTCCCTGCTCAAACTGGTTAAAACGAAAATCCATTAAAGCCTGGTGGCGCCTTATCTTTTCTTCATCCTCCGAACAAAAAACGAATATGGCAACGCTTGCGGCGGGCTCAGTCTGATCTTCGGATGGTTTAAAGCGTTCGCGATAAGCTGCAATGGCTTGCGGCCCGCCGATTGGATTTATGAAGTGAGCAAACGAAAGCCCCATGCCGAAATGCGCAGCAAATAAGCCGCTTTCGCCGCTTGAGCTTAACAGCCACATATCAGGAACAGTACTAACCTGTGGTATGGCTCTGACCCTGGCTTGCGTGGTGCCGGGTTCGCCGCGATCATGGAAATAGTTGATCAGATCATAAAGCTGGTTCACGAACTCCTGCTCGCTGAACTGATTTGATGGATTGAGGACTGAGGCGGTTAGCCTATCAGTACCAGGTGCACGCCCCATACCCAAATCTACCCGGCCAGGGAATAAGGCCTCCAGCATCCGGAAGTTTTCGGCAACTTTTAAGGTGCTGTGATTAGGCATCATTATCCCACCCGAGCCAATGCGAATGGTTTTAGTTTGACTGCCTAAATAAGCCAACAGCACTTCGGGCGTTGAGCCTGCCAGTGCGCCTGTGTTATGATGTTCGGATATCCAAAAACGGGTATATCCTAATTGATCGGTATATTTTGCAAGCTCAACGGTTTCACGAACGGCCTGTTCGGCAGTAACGCCCTTGCGGATGGGCGACTGATCGAGCACGCTGATCCTTATCTTGTTTGTGTTCATCTATAAACAGAAAAACACAAAGGTAGATAAGGGCTTGTAGTTGGTTTGTCAAGATTTTGACTGTCCATTATAAAAGCAAAAGCCATTCCGGTACAGAATGGCTTTTGATCTATTTATAATCATTTTTATTTATCGGCGCTATCGCGCAGCATTTTAATCCTGTCATGTGAAGCTATAATGCTTTCTTGCTGGCGTGTTATCACTTCGGCCAGGCCGGGAGGGAGATTTCCCTCAGATAATGCATCCCGATAAGCCTTTTTAATGGCGTCTTCGCCGCGTTCACATTCAACCAGGATGCTTTCGCTG
>JAICXZ010000587.1 GCA_025934475.1 Mucilaginibacter sp.
GCAATTGACATTTCGCAATTTGCATCTAATAGAAGTTGGAAGGTGGCACGCCAACTCTCTATAAATCCTATAGTTTTAGTATATTTACAAAATTGAGCAAATTGGTGGAAATAAAAGCATCGGTTGCATGGGATTTTTTATGAATTGGATAACACAACCGTGGGCCTGGTACATCGCCGGACCGCTTATTGGGCTAATGGTGCCTGCATTGCTGTTGCTAGGCAACAAGCCTTTCGGTATTTCCTCATCATTGCGGCACATTTGCGCGGTATGCGTGCCTGCCCGCATCCCATTTTTTAATTATGATTGGAAACGTGAAAGCTGGAACTTGTTCTTTGTTGCCGGTGTTATATTAGGCGGCTTTATCGCAGCATACTACATGCAGGGGGCAGATCCAGTGAAGATAAATCCGCAAACCACGACACTTCTGAAACAAGAAGGCATCAAAGATTTCAGTACACTAGTGCCAACAGATATTTTTAGTCTGGACGCGTTAGCTACCTTGCGCGGGCTGATATTTGTTGTCCTGGGCGGCTTTATGGTGGGTTTCGGGACACGATATGCGGATGGATGTACCTCAGGACATTCCATTATGGGCATTTCAACGCTGCAATGGCCCTCGATGGTGGCCACCTGCTGCTTCATGATCGGTGGCTTTGCCATGACCTGGTTTATTTTGCCCTATCTTATCAAGCTATGAGGAATATTAAGTTTTTGCTGGCCGGCGTTGTTTTCGGCATTATCCTGGTTAAGTCGCAGGTGATCTCGTGGTTCCGTATCCAGGAGATGTTCCGGCTCCAGGCTTTTCATATGTATGGTATTATCGGCAGCGCTATTGCCGTGGGGATGATATCGATCCTATTGCTAAAGCGCTTCAATGTAAAAACTATTAACGGCGAGCCGATCGAGATTCCTAAAAAGCGATTTACCTGGGGCAACGTTTGGGGCGGACTGCTCTTCGGCCTTGGCTGGGCCATTACCGGTGCCTGCCCGGGACCTTTGTATGCACTGCTTGGCAGCGGTTTCTGGGTGATTGGGGTTACATTGCTAAGTGCTATACTTGGTACTTGGGTTTATGGATTGGTTAGGGATAGGTTGCCGCATTGAAGGTTGTCTGAACTAGGATTCGTAGGATTAGAAGATAATAGGATTATTGATTTAAATAATGTTATCTTTCTGGCTATGCATGCAATATGCCGACCTTACCCACAAAATCATTGGCTGCGCTATGAAAGTTCATAGTACTCTTGGCAGCGGATTCCAGGAAGTTATTTATCAACGGGCCATGGATATTGAAATGGCAAAACAGGGCCTGACTTTTGGCCGTGAAACAGAAATGACGATCTATTATGATAGTATTGAGATTGGCACAAGGCGGGTCGACTTTTTTGTTGAAGAAAAGATAATAGTCGAGTTAAAAGCTATTTCGGCATTGGATGATCAGTATCTTGCTCAAGCGATGAATTACCTGGAGGCTTATCACTTACCGGTAGGATTGCTTATCAATTTCGGTAGTCGTAGCATGGAATTTAAGAGGGTGTATAATTCCAAACATATCGATAATGCCGGTCACAAAAAAAGTTAGCCCGCCATTTCATCCTATCATCCTCAAATCCTACGAATCTTAGTTCAGACAAAAGCGCCATGCCGGCAGAACAAAAAACACTCACCATTCACCTCTTGCTTTTCCCAATTCAATTCCCTTAATTGCATCCATTAACCCAAATAACCATGACAACTAATACCGGAATTGTGATTTCACGAATTATTGTGCTTCCCGAAAGGATGGTGCACCGGTAGCTATATACCCTGGTTTTTGACAGGAAAGAACGCCCGGAGAGCACAAGCCTCCGGGCGTTCTTTTTTGCAAGAAAATTGGACTGTATGACAATTTTACGACGGAATTTTGACACTTTATTATGCATGCATAAAAATTGCACCGAAAACCGTTTTTAACTTTGGTATAGTGATGTAATAATTTTATTATGAAAATAATACACAAAACAGAATAAATTATAAAATTTGTAATTTATACAGAATAAAATATTGAATTAAAAATAATTTTTTGAAGTATTGGAGGTTGCAGGGCATCTCCCTAACTTGGAAAAACCAACTACGGACACCGAATAATTGTTAAAAATATAATGAGCACCACCACAACTACCGAACTCAATAAATACAGCAAAACGCTTACGCTGGACCCGACTCAGCCCGCTGCACAGGCCATGCTTTACGGCATTGGACTGACCGAAGAGGATATGAAAAAGGCGCAGGTAGGTGTGGCTAGTATGGGTTACGACGGAAATACCTGTAACATGCACCTGAACGACCTGGCCAAGCTGGTGAAACAGGGCATTTGGGACGAGAATTTGGTGGGCCTGATCTTTAACACCATTGGTGTGAGCGATGGCATGAGCAACGGTACAGAAGGTATGCGTTACTCGCTGGTGAGCCGTGATGTTATTGCCGATTCGATTGAGGCAGTTTGCGGTGCACAGTATTATGATGGTTTGATCACGCTGCCGGGTTGTGATAAAAACATGCCGGGATCGGTAATGGCGATGGGTCGCTTAAATCGCCCTTCAATCATGATCTATGGCGGTACCATTAAACCCGGTCATTGGAAAGGCGAGGATTTGAACATTGTTTCGGCTTTTGAGGCATTGGGCAAGAAGATTGCCGGTACTATCACTCCAGAAGATTTTATGGGTGTGGTTAAAAATGCTTGTCCGAGTGCTGGAGCTTGCGGCGGTATTTATACAGCTAATACCATGGCTGCGGCTATCGAGGCTTTGGGCATGAGCTTGCCTTACTCGTCTTCTAACCCGGCCCTGAGCGAAGAGAAACAGGAAGAATGCCGCACCGCCGGTAAATACATCAAGCTGCTGCTGGAGCGCGATATCAAACCAAAAGATATCATGACCCGCGAGGCTTTCGAGAATGCGATCACTACTATTATGGTAATGGGAGGTTCGACTAACGCGGTGCTGCACCTCATCGCGATAGCAAAAAGTGTCGACATTAAACTGACCCAGGATGATTTCCAGGAGATCAGCAACCGTATTCCATTATTGGCCGATATGAAACCAAGCGGCAAATACATGATGGAAGATCTGCACAAAGTTGGCGGTATTCCAGCCGTGATGAAATACTTGTTAAAGCTGGGCTGGCTGCATGGCGATTGCCTCACTGTTACCGGCAAAACGCTTGCAGAAAACCTCGAAGAAGTAAAAGAATTAGACTTTAATACCCAGAAAATCGTTTTCCCTAAAGAGCAGGCGATCAAGGCTACCGGGCACTTACAGATATTATATGGCAACCTGGCCACA
>JAICXZ010000590.1 GCA_025934475.1 Mucilaginibacter sp.
ATTTATGTTTGATACCATACAGACCCGAAGCCAGTGCCGCTGCCATTGCCAGGTATGGATTGCTGTCCGAGCCTGGGATGCGGGTTTCCAGTCGGGTGTATTTTTCGGATGAATGCAGGATACGTATTGCTGTAGTACGGTTATCAATGCCCCAGGTAACAGTGGTTGGCGCCCAGGCACCTTCAACCAGTCGCTTATAGCTGTTGATGGTGGGAGCGTACATTGGCAGAATATAGGGCAAACAATGCAATTGGCCTGCTAAGTAATGCTTTAGCAGATCGCTCATATTATTCTCACCATCAGTTATATAGAATAAGTTTTTTGATTTGTCTTTATTCCACAAGCTCTGGTGGATATGTCCGCTGCATCCCGGCAGGTTTTCGTTCCATTTCGCAATGAAAGAAGCCATAATACCATGCAAGTTGGCGATTTCCTTTACCGCGTTCTTAAATAAAACGGCTTTGTCGGCTGCCTTCAAAACGTGGTCGTGGCTAATAGCCGCTTCGTACACGCCGGGGCCGGTTTCAGTATGCAGCCCTTCCAGGGGAATGTCAAATGCTTTTAGCAGATTGAACAGATCGTAATAAAAGCTGCTGTTCTGTGAGGTACGCAATATTGAGTAGCCGAACATGCCGGGGGTAAGCGTTTGGATATCGGTATAGCTTTTATCGTGCAGGCTTTGCGACGATTCCCTAAAGTTGAACCATTCAAACTCCTGCGCAAATTCGGGATGATAGCCCATGTCTTCGCATTGTTTTGAGATATGCTTCAATAAACTACGCGAACACGCAGCCAGCGAATTGCCATTAGCATTGCTGAAATCCGCCAAAAAGAAGGGAATATTATCCTGCCAGGGTATGATGCGGAAAGTAGAAAGGTCGATTTTAGCCGGTCTGTCAGGGTAGCCGGTATGCCATCCGGTGAGTTCAACATTGTTATAAACGGCATCGGCGCTGTCCCATCCAAAAACTACATCACAAAAACCATAGCCATCTTTTAGCCCGTCGGTAAACTTCTCATTGCCAATAATCTTGCCGCGCAAGATGCCATCAATATCGGCAAAAGCGAACTTGATTTTATCAACATTTTTCTCCTTCAGGTAGGCTACGATTTGTTGTTTATCCATAACAATTTAATACGCAAAAAGCGCGAACAAGTTAGGCAATATATTGGTTACACAGTTGAGGTATTGCGTTATAATTGATACCTTGTAAAGCGTTAGTTAAATTTAATCATAATCACCGGCCTTAGGAATGAACGACCTGATATTTGTTTATGGTACTTTGCTCGATGCTGAGAACAAATATGGGCTATACCTGCGCGACAACAGCGGGTTCTACTCGCCGGCTAAGGTAAGGGGTAAATTATTCGATATTGGTCAATACCCGGGCGTAGTGTTATATCCTGATGGCGACGACGAGGTGCACGGTGTGCTTATGCAAATGGATGATCCGGAAACCATCTTAAATGTGATAGATATTTACGAAGGGTTCGGCAGCGACCAACCTCAACCCAACGAGTTTATCCGCATTTTGGCCGATGCAGAAACCGACCACGGCCCTGTCACCTGTTGGGTGTACATTTACAACCATCCGCTCGCAAATATTTCCCAGATCGCTTCGGGCAAATATTTCAAATAGATGCCGCCCTTAATTTTGTAATACAAGTTTTACTGTTTACCTACTTAAACGTAATGGTGAATTAGGGATACTACTGGTATCTTCATTACATATTATTTAGCTATGAAAAAGATTTTTATTCTGTGCCTGGCGCTGATAGCAGGGCTTGGCGCTTTCGCTCAGCAGAGGAACAAAGCCGATTATATGAGCATTACTATTTATGAGTTCCATGGGCTCCAGATTGGCAAAATGCATAATATGATTATAACACGAACAGACTCAGCTCAATTACAGACGGATATCAACCTAAAACCACACGGCAAGCCAAGGGACTATTTGGCAAATCATGAGGACACTATCATGACTACGCTGAAGCCTTATTTTAACAAAGGTTGGAAACTCCTTTCCACCTCAGTAGAGGTTTCTAACTTCCAGGGGAGTGATTTCGATAAAACTTATCGCTATTATCTTTCCAGGGAACAGCAATAAAAAACCCCACCAGAACGGATCCGGCGGGGCAGATTTAAATTAATTAGGGTAATTAAGGGCTGTTTTTATTATATTTTTACTGATTTCACGGTCTTGATGATACGTGCAGCAACCTTGTATGGATCAGCAGCCGAGTTTGGACGACGATCTTCCAGGTAGCCTTTCCAGCCTTTTTGTTTAGTATATAAAGGAATACGGATAGAAGCACCGCGGTCAGATACACCATAGCTGTAATCGTGGATAGAAGCTGTTTCGTGTTTTCCGGTCAAACGCTGATCGTTGTCGGCGCCATAAACTGCAATGTGCTCAGCAACAACAGGGCGGAATGCTTCGAGTATTTGTTTGTATACATCTTCGCTACCAACTGTTCTCAACAATGTGTTAGAGAAGTTAGCGTGCATACCAGAACCGTTCCAGTCTAATTGACCAAGCGGTTTGCAATGCCAGTTGATAGAAACTCCGTATTTTTCGCCGATTCTTTCCAGCAAGTAACGGGCAACCCAGATTTGGTCACCAGCTTCTTTAGCGCCTTTAGCGAAGATCTGGAATTCCCACTGACCAGCAGCAACTTCGGCGTTGATGCCTTCAACGTTCAAACCTGCATCAAGACAAGCATCCAAGTGCTCCTCAACGATGTCGCGGCCGAATGCATTTTTAGCACCTACCGAGCAATAGTATGGACCTTGCGGGGCAGGGTAGCCATTTACAGGGAAGCCAAGTGGTTTATTGGTTTCAGGATCCCACAGAAAATACTCCTGCTCGAAACCAAACCAGAAATCATTATCGTCATCTTCAATATGAGCACGGCCGTTTGACTCATGTGGCTCGCCTTTGGAGTCTAATACTTCGCACATTACAAGGTATGCATCCCTGCGCTGTGGATCAGGACAAATAAAAACAGGTTTCAAAATACAGTCAGAAGAACCACCTGGTGCTTGTTCGGTCGACGAACCATCAAAGCTCCAATTTGGGCAATCTTCCAATTTACCGCTGAAATCACCTTCAATTTTGGTTTTGCTACGCAGGCTTTGGGTTGGTTTGTAGCCGTCAAGCCAGATGTACTCTAATTTTGCCATTGTTTAATTTTTGTTGGATTGGAATTTCAATTATTAGTTTTATAATAGTTAATTCAATTATCAGAGGCGAATGTAAATAATTTTTACAAATTTCATTATAATTGTGAGAAAAAATTAGAATTTCTTCCAGTTATG
>JAICXZ010000006.1 GCA_025934475.1 Mucilaginibacter sp.
GGGGGGAACAAATTCTTTTTCCGAATACTATACGGCCAGGTACGACTTCGCATTGTTTGACCGGACACTCGCAAATAAAATAGTTTTTGCCCCCCATAACCTAGTTACCGATAATGCATTCAACGAGTTTCAGCTGATCGTTTGCCGCAATGTGCTGATTTATTTTAATGAGGACCTGCAAAACCGGGTGACCAGCCTTTTTTACGACAGCCTGTGCAATTTTGGATTCCTGGCGCTGGGCAATAAAGAATCGTTGTTGTTTATGGATAAAAAAGATCGTTTCCAGGAAGTGGACCGAAAGGAAAAAATATTTATAAAAAAAGGCTAAGCCTTTGGCCAAATTCAGATACTATGGAAGACTCCGAAAAGCTCAAGATTTTAATTGTCGACGACAAGCCCGCAAATCTTATGGCCCAGCAGGCGCTGCTTGCAAAAGAAGATCGTTTGCTTTATACGGCGCAAAACGGAAACGAAGCACTGAAAATTGCTTTGAGTAATACGCCCGACCTGCTTTTGCTGGACGTACACATGCCCGAAATGGATGGATTTGAAGTCGCCAGGACGATCAGGCAGAATAAAAGGACGAAAGATATTCCC
Organism: Mucilaginibacter sp.; assembly: GCA_025934475.1. Classification (GTDB taxonomy): domain Bacteria; phylum Bacteroidota; class Bacteroidia; order Sphingobacteriales; family Sphingobacteriaceae; genus Mucilaginibacter. The sequence goes on from JAICXZ010000006.1 coordinate 598, forward strand.
ATCATATTTGTAACTGCTGAAAGGAAGGAGCACCTATCCATGATGAGGGGTTTTGAGGAAGGCGCCATCGACTACCTTTTCAAGCCGCTCGACCCGGAGATCACGGAAGCAAAGGTGTCGGTGTTGTTAAAGATACAGCGCCAGAAAAAGGAATTATCTGAAAAAAACATAGCCCTGGAACAAGCTGGTAAGCAGATTGAAGAATTGAATGGGGAACTGCAAAAGAGCGTGGCCTCACTTGAAATAACCAATAAGGAATTGGAATCTTTTTCGTACTCGATTTCGCACGATTTGCGTACTCCGCTCAGAGCAATAGGGTCATTCTCAAACATTATGCTGGAAGAGTATGCTGAGAAACTCGACGATGAAGGCAACCGGATATTGCATATCATTATCAGCAATGCCCAAAATATGGGCGAGATGATTGATAGGCTGCTTGAATTTTCAAAGCTGGGAAAGAAGGCAATTCGAAAGGATGAGATCGGTATGAAAAAATTAGTGGAGAATTGCATTACCGGGATCAGCAGATCAATGCAACATAGGGCAGTTATTACTGTTGGGGAGTTGCCGCAAGCCAAAGGCGACCATGATCTGCTCGCCCATGTTTGGACCAATCTCATAACAAACGCCATAAAATATTCTGAGAAGAAGACAAACCCGGAGATTGAAATTGGCTCTTATGATGATCTGGGAGGTACAGTCTACTACATCAAAGATAATGGCGCCGGGTTTAACATGGCCTACGCCGGCAAGCTATTTGGCGTGTTTCAAAGGCTGCATAGCGCCGATGATTTTAAGGGCACCGGGGTTGGGTTGGCCATTGTTCAGCGGATCATTGCCCGCCACGGTGGAAGGATATGGGCCGAGGGAGAGGTTGACAATGGGGCCACGTTTTACTTTGAGCTTCCATAACTCTTGGTAGTTAAGAATCGGGGAGCTTTTGGTTTTTAGGTTCAAGTCTTTAATCGCAAGTTACAAGCCAGCGATTCGGAAGGGAGTCCTCGGCCTCGGGTTTCCGCTGGAAAACCCCGAGGAGACAAAAAGACATATCTACTACCCGCTATTCCTTCAACGCCCCCTCAATAAACGATACCAAATCCTGGTTAGATTTATCAAAGCTCGCGAACAGGCACTTCTTCGCCGCTTTGTATCCAATGATATCCGGCTTTGAGGTATCATTACTTATTTCTTCGGTCACCTTCCTGGCCTTCCCATTCCGATTATCGAAAATCATGGCATGGTAACTAACTGTTCCGGTCCATTCATTTTTGATCGAGCTGGCCTGATAGGCAGCTATACCTATCCTGATGGTTATCCTGCCTGGGTTTGGAGCCTTGAGCGTGTCAGTTAACAGCGTAATTTTACAAGAAGGGAACTCCGACTGCAGGAAGTTTTTCAGTACTTGTTTAACGGCGGATCCTTCGCATTCAACCTTGCCGTAAGAGGGTATCACACGACTATCAGCTATGACCAGGTCGACGGATTGTTTGTCCAGGAAACCAACTTTTGGCGTGGTCGCCACTTTTTCCGGACACCCAACGTAGACTTTTTGGGCATTCGCATTATAAGTTAACAGTACTGTAAAAATTATAAGTAGATTGATGTATTTCATGGGCCCAAAGGTAGTATTTTAGCAACGTACGCCGACCGCCATCTATTGCATTGCCGCCGAATATGGCGTAGGAATACGGCGAAACTGTTGTTCAAATGCTTTTTGCATTCTTTGTATTTCCATAGGGGGTCTCCAAAGGAGACACCTGCGGAAATAGAAGTTACTTTGCCGGCATCTCAAATATCTTCGGATCAACATCCTTATTAATCGTTACTGCTTTCACCGTATAGGCTAACTGTATCTGGCCCAGGTCTACATCGATCTTATAAGGAGCCAGGTATCCGATATCCGTTTTCTGGTAATTGGAAAGGGTGGTTGAAACATCAGCCGTTTGACCCTGCATAGAAACGGTCTGGGTCAGTTTATTGAGCAGATAAGTAGTCGCATCAATAAAATAGGTTTTTTCAGACTTGTCTACAGTTATCTTTATTTTGTAGTTGTTGCCGTCTTTGCCAAGCAGCTCGGCCTTGCCGCCCATTGCGGCATAATTTAGTAAAGAACCGCCTATCCAAAGTTCATCCTTACCGGGTTGGTACTGGTCGTCTGACATTGGTGCAGGGTCGGTTGAGCCGGTAAAAGGGTTAATGGTCCACCCGCCTTTATCTGTATAGCACTGAATTATTTTAGAACCGTTTATTTCCGCCTGGCTCAGGTATCCTTTTCCCACCAGCAAGGTGGTTGATGCTGGATTATCGCCCCCCATCACGCTTACCGTGGCATCGGTATAAACTGATTTTATCTGGTTCAGTTTGTCTTTTCCGCCAATGGCGTCAGCGTATTTGCCTATAATATCTTCAGCTGTTTGCGCCTTTGCAGCAAAACTCAGGGATACCGCTGCTATCAGCAGCAGGCAAAATTTCATGATTTTCATAATTTTCCGGTTTATGTGTTCTCAAAAATGGTTTCCGTTTAGACATGGTGCGTTACCCAATGTTACTGAATTACAGGCGTTAACACAAAACTATTTTCGGGCTGTTGACGCCTGATCGGGGCCAAGATTAGCAAGAGCTGCGGCCTCTCGCGTCTTAAAATGTAAAGCTATCGATTTTAGCCGTTCCCATGTTCACGAAAACAGGGGGTTTTGCATCGATTTTGCAGATTCTAGATTTTGAAACGGTTGATAATTAGACTATTACAACAAAACAAGGCCGGCAAGGGGGCGCAAGGATGAACACTTCGTGTCCTGGCCTGCCGTTTTGCACCGGACAAATTGCCATAATTTGTTATGACATCTACTGATAGTGAGTTGCTTAAGCGTTTGCTGAAATTTGCTTAGTGTGCCGGTTTTCGATTTCGCACATTTGATCTTATAACAATTGTGCTGAAAACCCGGCGCAAATGCCAGAGCCTGTGCCGATTACGCGATATCTTCCCCGTCGTCCAAAAAAGCTTCCTCCAGTCTCACCATCTCCATTAAATAAACATCCAGGAACTGCTCTTGCCCGTCGAGGACAGTAGATGCTACGGTTCTGATTTGATCTTTCTTTTTTTCGATCTCCAGGCTAATCATTGCCGGAGTGTTGGTGCTTGAATTGATTTTAATGGCAGGCATAAGATTTCGTTTTCCAGGTGAAGTAAGCGACTTTCGTGTCGCCAATGCTATATTCGATAAAATATATGTCAATTGGATGCGTAAAATCACCCAATTTTACCCCGTTAAAACACGGTTTTAGAATTGCCAACAACTCAACCCAACAAAAGTTTTTTTAATTGTTTAGGTGGAAGTGAAGAGCTATAAAAATTGTTGCCTTTTTTGTCATATAAAAAACTATAAATTTTATATTTCTATTTGAAAACATTACCTCGATGCCACCCGTACAAGGGGCTAAATTCGATTTGATATGAGCCAGCGAGTGAAAGCGATAGGCGGGGTTGTAAGCCCGGCAAAAGTTATCTTAACTCTTCTTTTAATTGCCCTGTTTTCCTGCAAAAAAAATAATGCTCTTGATACCCGTGTGTTGCAGGTGGGCACAAAATGTAATATATACTCGGGCGTGTTTCAACCAGGAGATACACAACCAGCCCAGCCTGTAACGGTAACCGGTATCTACCGCACAGCCAGTTCCGGTCTGATCTATTATAACGTTACCGATACCAATGGAGTTGTATGGCAGATTCCTGACAACGACCTGCAGGTGGTGAAGTAAAATCGCAGTTTTCACTTCGCAATTGTTAAAAAATGTTAAACTAGATGTTTTAACACCCTTCGCGCTGTTTTTCATTTAATATTCAGAATTGGCCGGTAATATTGTTGTTACGAATAAGGGCCGGCGATTTGGATGCACTGAAAAACAGCATAATGGAGCAAGTTTCACTTTTCAAGCGGACATGCAAGCTCATGGGCAACCGGTTTGAGCTCAGCGTGGTTTCGGACAACGAAACCTGGGCCAACGCACGCATTGATGAGGGCATCGCCGAAATACAGCGCATAGAAAAACTGCTCACCACCTTTAGCGACGATAGCGAAACCGCTTTGATCAACCGTAACGCCGGAGTAATGCCAGTTCAGGTGAGCCGCGAAACATTCGATCTCATTGAGCGTTCACTTCGTATATCAGAGATTACGCAGGGCGCTTTTGATATCACTTACGGCTCTATTGATAAGCGCTTGTGGAACTTCGATCAAACCATGACCTCGCTTCCGGATAAGGAGATAGCGAAGAAAATGGTGCGGCTGATCAATTACCGCAATGTGATCCCGGACCGGGAAAAATGCACGGTGTTTCTAAAAGAGCTGGGTATGCGCATCGGTTTTGGCGGTATTGGAAAAGGGTATGCTGCCGAGCGTGCCAAAATGATCATGAAGCATAACGGTGTAGAAAGCGGTGTAGTCAACGCCTCCGGCGACTTAACCGCCTGGGGCCACCAGCCCAATGGTCAACCCTGGACGGTGGGTATTGCGAACCCGGAAGCGGCGCAGGAAGTTTTCTCGTATATGTCCATCTCTGATATGGCTGTGGCCACCTCTGGCAATTACGAAAAGTTTGTGATGATTGATGGCAAACGTTATTCGCACACCATTGATCCACGCACTGGTTTGCCGGTTACGGGAATAAAAAGCGTCACCATTATTACTACCAATGCAGAAATTGCCGATGCCATGGCTACCCCGGTTACCATTATGGGTATAAGCACCGGTTTGGATATGATTAACCAGATAAAAAATATCGAGGCAATAATAATTGACGACAATGATCGTCTATATACTTCGCATAACATACATATTAAACAATAATCCCCTGATTTAAAATGACAAATAAACTAATATGGATAATGGGCTGTCTGCTGGCTGCGACGGGTCTTTCTTCCTGTGTGCATGTAAAAGAATATCAAAAAAATCGGATCAACGATGCCGAAATGGTTTTGAACAATCGCAAGGTAGAGAAGAACGAACTGAATTTCGAATCGTATAGGGAAGCCGCGTCGGGTGCAAATGCCGGAAAAACCGGCGGTGGCTGCGGGTGCAATTGATAATCCTTTAACATTTTATTAAGCAATGAAAAAGGTTTATTTGTCCGTTATCGGATTTGCACTAATGTGCCGGCTCAACGTACATGCACAAGCCAGCCAGGATACTTTGCCGCGGAATCCTTCGGTAAGTTTATATACGCCTGTAGAAAAAGATACTACACATAACACGGGTTATTCGCCACGTGCCCTGCATATTGATGAGATCAACCTGGTGTCAAGCTATTACTGGCAAAATGGCGATCACTCGCCGGTAACCGGTGGTATTGGTATCGAGAAAGTGACCGACATCTCCAATGGGATCGATCTGAAACTGGTTTGGGGCGATCCCAACTACAAGAAGAACTCACTTACTATGGGATTTGGTTATGATCATCATACATCGGCTTCCCAGGCTTACATTAATTTGAGCGGAGCATCGAGAAAGGGTGGCGACAGGATATATCCATCACTCGACTGGACGACTGAAAATGTAAAAAAAGGTAGCTCATTTGGCATAGGCGCTTACTATTCTGGCGAGTATAACTATAAATCGACCGGTCTCGATCTGCATTTTTCGCAAAAAACTGCCGATAAGAATGGCGAGTTCAGCGCGAAACTCCAGGCCTATTTTGACCAGGTGACGCTGATCTATCCGGCTGAACTTATACCGAATACGACCACCACTTCCACAGGGGGGACAACCGTGATCACTACTGCCAGTGGTACGCAAACCGTACTAAGCAACGGTCAGGTAGTTGAAAATCACCACAAGAATATCCCGAGTAGCGCACGAAATACATACACTGCTTCACTCGGCTACTCGCAGATTATTAGCCCGCGTTTGCAAGTAATGTTCATGGTGGATGGGGTCGCGCAAAATGGCTATTTGGGCCTGCCGTTTCACAGAGTTTATTTTGCCGACAGCTCTAAAGCTGTTGTGGAAAAGCTGCCGTCGAGCAGATATAAGCTCCCTGTTGGTTTGAGAGCAAACTATTTCCTCGGCGATAACGTAATCATCCGGACGTATTACCGGTACTACATAGATAGCTGGGGTATCAAATCTAATACAGCCGGCTTGGAAATACCCCTCAAGGTGACGCCGTTCTTTTCCATATCGCCGTTTTACCGGTATTATGATCAATCGGCAGCTAAATATTTTGCGGCCTATGGTGTGCACACACCAGCAGATGAGTACTACACCAGCAACTACGCCTACTCACAGTTTCAAAGCCATTTTATGGGTGTAGGCATTAGGCTTGCTCCGCCAAAAGGTGTGTTCGGTTGGCAGAATTTGCATGATCTCGAGCTTCGGTATGGACATTATACCCAGACGACGGATCTCGTGTCCAGCGTAATATCGTTGAGTCTCGGCTTTAAATAGATGGGTGAGAAAACAATATTTATGAACAAAATACTTTAATAATAAAGATGAAAGTACTTGCATTATATTTCCTGATGTTGTTTGTGCCAGGCGTAGAGTGGTCGGGAAATTTTGAAGCGACAAAGGCACAGGCGACCAAGGATCATAAACTGATCCTGATCAACTTTTCCGGTTCCGATTGGTGCGGACCATGCATCCGCTTACGTTCGGAAATATTGGAGTCGTCCAAGTTCGAGAATTACGCTGCTGGTCACCTGTTGCTGGTTCGGGCTGATTTTCCGCGCCAAAAAAAGAATATGCCCGCTAAGGACCAGGTGAAACGTAATGAGGCGCTTGCCGATAAATACAATGCTGAAGGCAAATTTCCCTATACCCTCCTGGTAGACGAAAATGGCAAGGTGCTGAAAGCCTGGGATGGCTTTCCAAATGAAAGTCCCGACCAATTTGTGGCTGATATCAGCACAATTGTCGACTCCAAATAGATTAAGCCCGGAAAAAGGTATATTTAGGCTGTTTAACGGTTAAACCTTTTTCCGGATTTATAATCTTAGGAGGATATGAAGAAGCTCTCCCTTTTAATTCTCTCGCTGTTCATCTATAATATGAGCAACGCGCAGGGTCAGGTGGTGGACAGGCACCCCGCATCTCAGATATTTGCTATCGACTACCAATCGGGCCAGGAAATACAAGTGGCAGGTGATCAGGCGATCTTGTTTAAAGACGCATTAATAGACTTGGTGGCGGCGACTCCACAATCGCGGCATATCTTGCGAATGACACCCGGCCGTAAAATGGCAGTGATCAAGCAGATCGATCCTCAGCAAAAGATAAACGGGTACCAGCTTACCTGGCAGGGCGTGAGCATGGATCGTACATGGCCCCTGTGTACTTTTTACTATAATATAGACGAGAACGCCCTTTATTATTTTGAGCCGAACGCCAACAACTGGACCCCGGTTGCTATCGAAGGGCCCAATCAAAGCAATTTGGATAGATGCCGCAACTATGCCAATTTTAATGGCAACTCACAAGGCAATGTGCCCGATCTTTCGGTAAACGGCCAGCAAGGCACTCCGGATATGTCGGCTAATGGTCAGGACCAGGCATCTGCAGATATGCAGGCTGGTTTGGATACTTTATCGGATGAGGACATCAAAGCCAGCATCGCACCACCCGAATTGCCGCAATATGAGCAACCGCCCTGCCCAACCGAGGGATATTTATGGCAACCCGGCTATTGGGGTTGGAATCCTGTCGCTGTAGACTATTATTGGGTGCCCGGTGTATGGGTTGCTCCTCCGCATCCCGGATTGTTATGGACGCCAGGCTACTGGGGATTTGTTGACGGTGTTTATTTGTTCCATCACGGTTATTGGGGCGCTACTGTAGGCTTCTATGGCGGCATCCACTATGGCTACGGATATGTTGGTGTTGGTTTTATAGGCGGCGGATGGCGCGGAGGGGTGTACCGGTATAATACAGCTGTAGTGCGTGTCAATACCACGGTAATCCATAATACCTATGTCGACAATACGGTTATCAGAAATACAACGGTGGTAAATCGTACCAGTTTCAATGGTCGTGGTGGTGTGGTTGCAAGGCCAACTGCTGTTGAGGTTTCGGCTTCGCGCGAGCAGCATTTTGCGCCAACCAATATGCAGCTGGCGCATCAACGGGCTTCTTTCAACGACAAGAGCCAGTTTGCAGCTGCAAACCATGGACGCCCAACTGTTACAACCCAGGCCCACATCACTGCTAATCCAGCAATGTACAATAACCGCAACAATTTTAATTCGCGGCCAAATAATGTTGGCAATGCTGGTCAGCCAAGACCTAACAACGGCAATGGCTTTAATCAGCCAAGGCCAAATAATGGAAATGGTTTTAACCAACCAAGGCCAAATGGCAGCAACAATGCAGTGCAGCCGCGACCAAATAACGGTAACGGCTTCAACCAGCCAAAGCCAAACGGCAATTTCCGGAATGGTAATCAGCGTCAGGCGCAACCTAATAGGGGCAATTTTAACCGGCAGCAAAGAGAGCCCAAACCGCCAAAACAAAATAATGGCAAACGGAAGAATGACTGATAGTTAGAAAAGAACATAAATTAATCCCCGGATCGAAAGTCCTGGGATTTTTTTTAGGGCGAATGTGTTGATTTACAATGTCGTTATCAAATATTTGCTGTGTTTGTCTTAAATTAGAACGGGGAATCCGGTCAAAACCGGGTAGCAATTATGACCGTCGATGAGATCATGGCCGACCTGAAGGCCAATGGCAGCGAAAGCATCAAAAACATTTTGCTGAAACATGGTGTCAAAGAACCTTTTTTCGGCGTTAAGGTTGAGCACCTAAAAACGATTCAAAAGAAGGTAAAAACCGATTACCAGCTGGCTAAAGATCTTTATGCAACCGGCAATGCTGATGCGATGTACCTGGCAGGGCTAATTGCCGATGATGCCCGGATGACCAAATCCGATCTGCAAACCTGGGCAAAACAGGCTGTCTCCAATAATATCAGCGAGTATACGGTACCATGGGTAGCCACAGGGAATAATTTGGGTTATGAACTGGCTTTGGAATGGATTGATTCCCCTAAAGAACATATTGCAGCTGCTGGTTGGTCCACATTGAGCAACTGGGTGTCGCAAAAACCAGATGCTGAATTGGATATTTCGGGATTGAAAAATTTGCTTAATCGGGTTGTACAAACCATCCACACGTCTCAAAACCGTGTTCGAAATGTGATGAATGGCTTTGTTGTGGCATTAGGGGCATACGTGATTCCTCTCACTGATGACGTGATTGCAGCGGCAAATAAGATCGGTGTAGTAACGGTGGATGTTGGTCACACCTCCTGTAAGGTACCTGATGCCGTCGAGCGGATTATAAAAATTAAGGACAAGGGAGCTCTGGGCAAAAAGAAAAAAATGGTCAAATGTTAATTTGACATAAATCCTTTATACCCATAAAGAATAAAAGCTTAGCTTTAGCCGCTCACAATTTAATATGGAGCCGCACGAAGTTTTCACATTTTCCGGGAAAGACGCTGAGTTTTATGATCGTTTAATGGGGCCGATCATATTTGAGCCCTATGGAAGGTACCTCGCATCTAAAATTGATATAACTGGCGTAGAATCCGTACTCGAAATAGCCTGCGGGACAGGTCGTGTTACAAGGCATATCCGAAAAGCCCTGCCGCCTTCAGTTAAATTTGTCGCATCCGATCTGAGCAACGACATGCTGACCGTAGCCCGGCAGGAGTTGAACAATAACGGCATAAACTTCAGGGTGGAAGACGCGCAGAATCTATCTTTTCCCGATAATTCATTTGACCTGGTGATCTGTCAGTTTGGGATGATGTTTTTGCCCGACAGGGAGAAAGGCTTTAGCGAAATTCATCGCGTTTTAAAGCCCGGCGGCAAATTCATGTACTTTACCTGGGACGATACCTTAAAGATACCGTTATATAAGCTCTTGATTAATGACCTCGTTGTTCCTAATTTTGCCGGCGAGGATACTATGCGATTCTTTTTGCCGTTTTCAATGCACGAACCGGCCGTGCTCGAAAACTATTTGAAAGACGCCGGGTTTAAGGACGTCCATGCTGATCATGTGGCATTAATGTCGGGGGTATCGACCGCCAAAGACGCTGTTGATGCTTTTTTGCGTAAGCATAGACTTGGGAGAGAAGTTGCTGCGAAGGACCCAGCCCTGCTCGGGCCAATGGGTGAAAAAATGGAACAGGAAATCACCTCCAAATACGGCGACAAAGATCTGCAGTTTGATCTTTCCGCTTTTCTAACTACCGGTGTTAAATAGCCTCTTTATGATGAAGTTACGGGGGAACTTTTAAAACTTTTTGTACGTAAAAGGGTTAGCCTTAGGTGAGCAAAACCCAACGTACAAGGCATTATTCGCCTGTAATGAAAAGAATTACGGATAAATACAACCGCCTGAGGAGAGAGGACTCGCATCAAAATCCCCTCTTCGATATCAAGGAGGTTCAAAAGAGGACGTATCAAATTGGCCTGCTGGTGCTGATTGCAGGCGTATGTCTTTCCATTTACGATTCCTATATCGGATTGTACGCATCGTCGATCGTAGTGGGCTCTTTTTGCTTCTCCATCATGATGGTGATGTTGCTCAAATACAATGGCCATATCGGCAATCTTACCATTTTTATCATATCCATTGTTTGCGGCTGGCTCATAGCTACCACGTTTGTCGAGGGGCTTCAAACAGAGGTATATCTCTACTTTTTCCCCTTGCTGGTCGCGGTACCGATCATTGTTGACTTAAAGCGAACGCAGTATGTGGAGTCGGTGACTTATATTTCAATCATCGTACTTTCTTTCCTGGTTTGCGTTTTCATCGGCCGCAATATCCACCCGTTCGAGCTGATAAATGGCCAGCAGTTGAGACATATTTCGTTTGTCAACCGCATCATGACCATCTCATCGACCATCGCATTTGCAGTTGCATACCTGTTTTTTGAGAAGAAATATATCAATGAGCTGGTTGATCAAAGTAATAGGGTCATAGAGGCACGTACACGCTTCCTGGCTACGATGGGGCACGAATTACGTACACCCCTGAATGGTATTATCGGTGTTATCAATCTATTGAAGCAAGAAAAGAATCCAGCCCAGCAGGAAGAATACTTCCAGATACTGAAATATTGCGCCGACCACATGCTGCACCAGGTAAACAACATTCTCGATTTCAACAAAATAGAAGCAGACAAGCTGGAAATACATCCGGTTGAGTTGAACCTGAAGCAGCTGATCTACAATGCAGGGATGCCGTTTACTGCTCTTTTTCATGAAAAGGGCGTTGAAACAAAGATCAGGGTCAGCCACGAGTTGGATAGAATGGTGATGGCCGATGATGTGCGGCTGATACAGGTATTCAATAACTTGTTGTCGAATGCGCTTAAGTTCACAGATTCGGGTTACGTAAAGCTTTCGGCCATTTGCAAGAAAAAGACAGAACAGCATATCGAGGTTAGCTTTAGCGTTGAAGACACTGGCCTGGGCATAGCCAAAGACGATCAGAGCAGGATATTTGAAAGCTTTGGACAGATATACCACGAGGACACCAAAAAATTTGCGGGCACGGGATTAGGCCTGACCATTTGCGCACGTCTGCTGAGGCTGATGGATAGCGAGCTGAAGCTGGAAAGCGACGAAGGGAAAGGCAGCCGTTTTACATTCGACGTGAAATTTGAGTTAGTAAACGTTGAAAAGCCGGTTGAAAAGAAAAAACAAGTCGATCTACCAGAAAACCTGGAGGGTATCAGAATTTTGCTGGTGGAGGATAACCAACTGAATATGATGGTTGCCAAAAAAATCTTGACCGGATTTAAGGCCGAAGTGGTTACCGCAGTCAATGGACGCGAAGCATTGGATAAACTGGAGGCAGATAGCTATTTCGATATTACCCTCATGGACCTGGAGATGCCGGTAATGAGTGGCTTCGAAGCTATTTACGAAATGCGCAAAGCTTATCCGGGAATCCCGGTAATTGCATTTACAGCTTCATTGGTAGATCAGACCATGCTGAATGACCTGATCGCTAGTGGTTTTGTCGATTGCATGCTCAAGCCATTCCAGCCGCAGCAAATGCTGGCAGATATCAAACGCCACCTGGCGGAGCCGCCTCATGCCGTGGCCTAAATTATTCCTTCAATTTTTTCAGAAAAGGCTCGTTCTGCAGGTATAGCAGGAAGTTGTCCGGGTTAGCGATGATCTTGTCGTGCTCATTCAGGCTATGAATAAATACTAACCTGTTATCGTGTAAAGTTTGCTTCGTCGCATAAATTTCTTCCGTTGAGACATATTTTAGCCTTGCGGTATCCAATAGCTTCATCAAACGGCGTGTTTCATCATCGGTACCGCCATGATCGGTGTAGATATCGATAAATCGATGTGACTGATCTGCCTTGATCCAGGCCATAAACTTTTCTGTTTCAGCATATAGGGCATCGAACAGAATTGTTTCATCAACCGGCATTTGCCCATTTTGGATAATCCTGGCCATAACCCGGTAGGCGCCACTATGCCCTGCTAAGAGAATATGTCCCGGCTTACAGGCTGGCGCGATTAAATGTCTTGATTTTAGTCCGGTCAGTACATCATCAACAAGGGATTTAAACACGGCGGTATTTTCCAATTTGCCCCCATAACTATCGGGCGAATCTTTGGCAGTTTCGGCTAATATTAGCACCGCATTTAGTTTTGAGTCCAGGAATTGCTGCGTCAACTGGTATTTCACCGCGGCGCTATCCACATTGTTACGCCAGCCATGGAACCAAAAGATAAGATCGACATCCTTTTTTGCATTCAGGTTTTTCGGTGCAATAATAAGAACGGTGCTGTCCTTATAATGTTCGGCAGCGGTATACAAAACCTTGTCATAAGTATGACCTTTTGCCCGGCCGGTGTCAGGGAATGACGTGTGTGAAGATCGAATATGAAAAATAGTCGCTTCATTAATATTTTGAGCGAGTGCGATGCTTGTAAGCATGCTGAACAGACCAATCAGAAAAAACTTTGCTAACCGCATAGGATGAGATTTAATGCAGCTTAAAGGTATAAATTTTAACGACCTGTTTTAGGCTTTACCCGCCCGGTAGTATCTATCGGGAACTTAAGGCTATCCATTGGTATAGGTGATTTATTCTTTAGTTTTTGCAGTGCAAAGTTGGTCTTCTTCCAGTCATACAGTACTTTGGGCCGATCAGTCGTGCTATCAGCTTTACTATAGAATGAAAGGACGCTCTTTTTTAATGAGGGCGTTACATTGGTAAATTTGTCTTTATCCAATGCGATCACCATCTGGCTGTAAGTTTGATCGGTGAGGCCGTATTCGCCAAAAACAGTTGGTTTACCGGTGTCAAAATCAATATCCGGTAACTCGGGTTTCTCTTTATTTCCAAGCTTCTTCAAAACGACACTGTATTTTACAAGGGAAGTGTCAAAGCCTTGATAAACAATTTTTCAGCCTTTGGACCGGGCGGTTCAAACTTGAGTGCCCGTAATGGCCCTATTTTGGGTAATATGCTTATGATAAATGCTGTGATACGGGTTCGCAGGTTGGGCCGGTCGCGCTCGCGGCCATAGTCGTGAAAATACTCTCTTCGTTTTATGTGGAAATGGAATTTGCGGCTGGTCATGCCAGGATTGTCCTTCATAATCTCTTTCTTCTTTAACGCCCAGGCAGTACGGGTAAGCCCCGGTAGCAAGCTTCGCACCGACCATCGGAAAGTCGAAATATTCAAATCAAGTTTGCCTTTGAAAACGCTGTCCAGGTTTTGACCATAGGTGATCAGAAACGCCCGCTGCAAAACAGGTTTGGCCACGTTGAATCCGATAAAGTCATGATAAGCCTGAGATGCATAATTGCCGCGAGCCATTTGCAATACATCGAAACCAAATTCCATACGACTGTGATAGATAGGATATTCCTCATAAGTAACTACATCACCAAACTTTTTGGCAACCTTGGGATAGACGATGGGTTCGGCCACGTTGGTAGCCAGCGAATGACCATATTCGTCAGTTACGTAATGTGACACCGCACCTATGGCGTAAGCATATTCGTTAAGGTTTTTTGCCTGGTTCAAAAGATTATCCATAAACTCACCGGTTCGCACATAGTGAACAAGGTTTGTGAAATAAACGCTGCCAAAAGGGAAATAACCCATATCGGGCATCAGGCTGCCACCATAAGCATAGGAGTGCGCAATTTTTAGCTCCTCGTCGGTAGCCTTGGGAAACTTCTCCTTTAATAGGGGTACGATCGACTTTTTCCAACTGACATCTATGATGGCCAGGTGTGCATATACTGAAAAAGCTTTAGATGTTACCGGATAAAACAAACACAGGATAACAGTGATCGCCACTGACCTGAGTATCGTGAACGGCTTCATTTGGTTAAATAGTTATGTAACAGTGTAAATGAGAAAAATGCGTAAATTGTTTTTGATTAGGCGTAACTTCAGCGGCCAACTAATTTAAACCTCGCAAAATCTTCAGTAATGAAATATCTAAAGATTATATTAGCGTTAACGTGTATCTATGTTTTATCAATCTCTTTTAAACCTTTACATAGATCAGCTGCTTCTGATGATTACCCTATATATAACGGGAACGATCTCGGTGTTACGTGGTCGCCTGAAAAAACAGTTTTTAAAATATGGGCACCAACCGCCTCGGCTGTTAAACTTCGTTTATATGCCGCGGGTGAAGGAGGCAAAGCGCTTCAAATGCATAACCTGACGAAAGCACAGCAAGGTGTTTGGGAGCTGACAATAACCCAGGACCTGAAAAATCAGTATTATACCTTTCAAACCAATATCAACGGTCGCTGGCTTAAAGAGCGTCCGGATATCTATGCCAGGGCCGTGGGGGTAAACGGCAGGCGTGGCATGGTCGTCGATTTAGCCTCAACTAACCCAAAGAAATGGGCGCTTGATAAAAAGCCGGCTCAAAAAAACTTTACCGATATCATCATTTACGAGTTGCATGTGCGTGATCTTTCCATGAGTGCCAACTCGGGTATAGAGCATAAAGGCAAGTTCCTGGGTTTGGCAGAAACCAAGACTAAATCGCCAGATGGCACTATTACTGGACTCGATCACATCAAGTCGCTCGGCGTAACGCATGTTCACTTGTTGCCTTCGTTCGATTATAATTCGGTTGATGAGACCAAACCCGAGGCGAGTGAATACAATTGGGGCTATGATCCGCTGAATTATAATGTTCCGGAAGGAAGTTATGCCACCGATCCGTACGACGGTAACGTGCGTATCCGCGAATTCAAGAAAATGGTGCAAACGCTGCATACTAACGGCCTACGGGTGATACTGGACGTGGTGTACAACCATACCTGCGATACCTCGGCCAATTTCAACCAGTTTGTGCCTGGCTATTTTTACAGGCATACGGCTGGTGGGGCCTATTCAAATGCCACAGGCTGCGGCAATGAAACAGCCTCTGAAAAAGCCATGATGCGCCAGTACATGATTGAATCGGTGGTGTATTGGGCCAAAGAATATCACCTGGACGGTTTCCGTTTCGACCTGATGGGTGTACACGATATCCAAACCATGAATGCTATCAGCGCTGCATTGCATAAGGTCGATCCCACAATATTTATTTATGGTGAGGGTTGGGCTGTTGGGAATAGTCCGCTAGACGAGAACCTCAGAGCTGTGAAAAAGAATGCCTCCAAACTGGATAAGATTGCCGTATTCAGCGATGATATTCGCGATGGGATCAAAGGCGGCTGGAGCGATGTGAAGTCAAAAGGTTTTGTAAGCGGAGCACCCGGTATGGCCGAAAGCGTAAAATTTGGAATTGTTGGTTCGGTACAGCATCCTCAGGTTGATTATACCAAAGTGAATTACTCGAAAGCTCCATGGGCAGCTGAGCCCTATCAGACTATCAGCTATGTTTCCTGCCATGATGATAACACGCTTTGGGACCGCCTCAAAATATCTAACCCAAGCGCTTCCGAGGCCGAGCTGATAAAAATGGATAAACTGGCTAATACCATTGTTTTTACCTCGCAGGGAGTTGCATTTTTGCATGCCGGCGAGGAAATGCTTCGTACTAAAAATGGCGTTGCTAATTCATTCCAGAGCCCGGATGCAATCAATGAGCTGGATTGGGGCCGGAAAGCGAAATACAAGGAAGTGTTTGATTACTATAAGTCCCTGATTGCTCTTCGCAAACACCATCCTGCCTTTAGGATGCCATCGGCACAGATGATTAGGGAGCATTTGAAGTTTATAGATACCAAAGATCAAAATTTGATTGCCTACCAGATTGGCGGAAACGCCAATGGCGATAACTGGCGGAATATCATGATTATTTTAAACGGAAACACAACCAGCACTAAATTCAATTTGCCCGATGGTAGATGGCGCCTGGTTGCCGATGGAAAGACGATCGACGAAAAAAGTATGAAAGCAGTAAACGGCGGAACTATCGTCCTGCCGGCTACGAGCGCCTATGTGCTTTACGAACTTTGAACGGATTGATTTTGAGTGCAATGCGGACTTTTATTACATTTGGGGCGAATACTGTTAGCTGCGAATAATGGATAATATCAATATCAAGGTGCTGGCCAAAAAACTGAATTTGTCAACATCGACGATTTCGAGGGCGTTTAGCGGGAGTACGGACATCAATAAAGATACCAGGGAACGAATATTGGCCTTTGCCAAAGAACATAACTTTTTACCTAATCACTATGCCGCCAACCTGCGCGATAAAAAGACCAAGACGCTGGCAGTGATTGTACCCGAGATTGCCAATGACTTTTTTGCCCAGGCCATCAACGGCATTGAAGAGGTGGCCCGTAAAAAGGGGTTCTATATCCTGCTGTACCGTACCGACGATATTTTTGAAAAGGAAGTATCATTCGTCAATTACCTCAATAATGGCAAGGTCGATGGCATTATTATGTCGGTTTCCGGCGAGGCCAATGATCACAATTACCTGAAGGCGCTTTCCAAAAAACATGTGCCGGTAGTGTTCTTCGATCGTGTTTATGAGGACCTCGACGTATCAAAAGTTACTACCAACGACTATGATAGCAGCTTTGAGGCCACTGAGCAC
>JAICXZ010000311.1 GCA_025934475.1 Mucilaginibacter sp.
CAATCACGGCTATTTGTGCAAGGATGTAGAGACAGAAATTGATCGTTCGGGGGTAGGTGTTTTTGGAAACCTGCGCCAGATCGAGCCCGCGTACAATTCCCAGCCGCGCGCTTAATGATTGCAAAAGCAGGGCGATAAGATTGGACACAAACAACACCCATATCAATTGGTAACCAAAGGCGCTCCCACCCGCGATGTCGGTTGCCCAGTTGCCAGGGTCCATATAACCTACACTAACCAGGTAGGCCGGTCCCAGGAAGGCGAGCAACCGGCGCCAGCCGGCTTTATTTTCAGTATTTACGGAGCTATGGACGTTGCCAAGAGATTGGGCATGTTCGGTATTCATAAGGCTATAAGCAGATTGTTGGCAACCTCGCGGCTAATATGGACTCTTTTATCTTCGACTGATAGTATAACAGAATGATCATAACTGTTTATCTCCTCGATTTTTATCTTTTTGCCTATTACCAGTTGCTGTTTCTCGAGGTACTGCAAAAATGCGGGCGAATGTTCTCTTACACCAGAAATTACACCTGTATGATTAACCTCCATAGTAGAAACAGGTTTTAACTCGTAAGCTTTGAATTTGCCGTTCCGGTCCGGTATAGGATCGCCATGCGGATCATATTTTGGGTTACCCATAAAATCGTCGAGCCGGTCTACCAATTCTTTTGACGAGATATGTTCCAGCTCCTCGGCGACATCATGCACTTCGTCCCATTTGAAATTTAGCTTTTCAACCAGGAAATATTCCCAAAGCCTATGCTTGCGAATAATATTCAGCGCCACTTTCTCGCCGGACGCAGTAAGGGTTACGCCCTGGTATTTGGTGTAGTTGATGAGCCCTTTTTCGGCCAGCTTCTTTAGCATATCGGTTACAGATGCAGCTTTGGTGCTAAGCGAAGCCGCTATTTCATTAGTGCTCACACTCTCTTCTTTTATCGAAAGATGGTAGATGGCTTTGAGATAATTCTCCTCGGTGAACGTATTCATTTAAGCAAATCTAATAAAAAATTTAGATTAGTCTAAAAATTTAAGAAAAATTTATTCGGTATGAATAGTTTTTTGAAAAATTTTATTCTGCAAAGGGATGAAAAACTATATTTGTAATCATAATGGCTGCTGAACTTGACAAAATAGACTTGCAGATACTGCGCATTTTACAGGAAAATGGCCGGATAACCAATCTGCAACTTTCGAACGAAATAGGCCTCTCGCCTGCACCAACACTTGAGCGTGTGCGCAAGCTGGAAAATGCTGAATACATAAAGAGTTATCACGCATTGGTTGATGAGGAAAAACTTGGCTTGGGTATTAAGACCTTTATCCAGGTATCGCTCGATTTTCATAAGAATAACACCATACAGGTTTTCCTCGACGAAATTCAGAAAATCAAAGAGGTGACAGAATGCCACCACGTAACTGGCCAATGTGACTTTTTGCTTAAGGTTTATGTCAAAGACATCAAATCATATGAGCAACTCATCATGGAAAAGATCAGCCGTATCCCGGTTGTAAAAACTTTCCAAACCATGATGATCATGTCGACCAGCAAGAAAGAGCCGATTGTGCCTCTTGAATATTGATGTGCAAATGTTTGTCTATTAATCTACAGCAGATGATGCGGCGTCAATCATAGGTGATAAGACCACTAAAAAAATCCATAAAGTGATAATTAATGAAAACTAAATCAGACATTTCCGGAGATAGTTTTATGATAAATTTTTTGAATTCTAGAAAATTTGTTTTTACACTTTTAGGGATTGTTATATTATATATGATCAGTGATGAGCTGATAATAAATTTGCCTAAGTGGGTATTTGGAGTTATGTTTTTAATATCGGCAGCAATTATTGTTGCCGTTTTTTTGTGGAGGTATGCTAAATATAATGGCTACTACAGGCAACTGTTGAATAATAAACTGAATATAGCCGCATTGGTAGTAGTAATTATATTTTGTTCTGCATTTCTTCAATTATTCATGAATGTCGGAATAGATTTCTTTTTAGTGCAAATGTCTAAAACTAATAGTAAAGAGATTTACGATTGCAAAATCGATAATATACAGACAGCTAACAGGTATGGCGACAAAGTTGGTTTCGTTTTTCGCGGTCAAGTAAGTTCCGGAAAGATCAACACAGGGGATTACAAAAATAGCGACTTAATAGCCAATTTTATGGTGAGAATTTGGGTTAGGAAGTCACTGTTTGGCTCCTATTATCTCCAGAAGGTACAATTGGTAAGAAAAAATGATCCACCCTTCTGATGTAAGTATGTAGCACGGGCCATACGTGGAGCGTACTTGTGCCTTACGCAATATCCCAAGGTTTTAAGCTTGAAGCCCCAAGCCAATAAGCGCAAAAAACAGCAATTTCCCTTAAATAAGTCCTACTTTACCCCCCCCCCGCGAACTGTGCCAATGCGGTAAAACGGACGCGTTATTACCAATATAAGTATTACGCGGAGGACAGGTTGACCGGCACATTTGAAATTTGCACATCTAATGAATCTGCCAGTCAATTGGCTTTTTGCCCTCTTTTACCAAAATCGCATTCGTTTTAGAAAATGGCTTGGAACCAAAAAATCCACGATCAGCTGAAAAGGGTGATGGATGCGGCGACTTAATGATGAAATGTTTTTTCTGATCAATAAGTTCCGCCTTGGCCTGGGCGTAGCTACCCCATAAGATAAACACGATACCTTCCTTTTTCTCTGATATCGTTTTGATCACTTGATCGGTAAATTCTTCCCAGCCTTTTTTCTGATGCGATGCCGGGGTGCTGTCTCTAACCGTTAAGGTGGCATTCAATAAAAGTACTCCTTGTTCTGCCCATTCAGTTAAATCTCCGTGGCTTGGTATAGCAAAACCTGGAATGTCAGTTAAAAGTTCTTTGTAAATATTTTTGAGCGATGGGGGCGGAGTAATGCCCTTTTGTACAGAAAATGACAAACCATGCGCTTGGTTTACACCATGATAGGGGTCCTGACCAATGATTACAACCTTTAATTCATCGAATGGTGTTTTACTGAATGCATTAAAAATATCGCTGCCCTTGGGATATATTTTATAACCTGCCGCCTTCTCCGTTTTCAGGAATTCGCGGAGGTTTACCATGTAATTTTTATCAAATTCTTCGTGTAAAACCTCGAGCCATGAGGGCTCCAAATCAATCGCCATAAATATTAAAACAGAGTTGGTTAAAAGTACAAATAAACGGATATTTGCATTCTATTTTTAAGTTCAAAATATATGTCAAATATTGTTAGGCTCATTATATCCTGCGTTATTGCAGCAGCAGGCGTAGCCATGTGTGTGTTTGGTATCTGGGGTTGGGGAATCCTGGTGTTTTTTATCGGCGGATTAGTCCTGCTGACTTATTTCTTCAACGAGAATATGATCATAGCGCAGTTTTACATGCGCAAAGAAAATATGGACAAAGCGGAGCAGTGGCTAGGCAAACTGACCAACTATGAAAAACAGCTGAATAAAAATCAGTATGGTTATTACAATTTGTTGCTGGGGCTCATGGAATCGCGTAAAGCGCCACTGAAATCAGAAAAATTCTTTAAGAAATCTTTGCAGTTGGGCATGAAGATGTCGCATAACATTGCCCTTGCAAAGCTAAGCCTTGCGGGTATAGCAATGGCCAAACGCAACAAACGCGAAGCACAAATGTACTTGCAGGAAGCGCAGAAGGACGACAAGAACAAACTCTTGTCAGAGCAAATAAAAATGCTGAAGGCGCAAATGGCCCAAATGGATAAGCAGGTAGTGCGCGGCGGGTATCGCCAATATTAATAACAAAAAATAGGCTTTAAAAGATAAATTTTTAAGGCCTATTTTTCTTCAATCGAGCTGTAATAGTCGGGCTCCGAAGAGTGGCTCTGTTTGGGTGATAAATATCTTTCAGTGATATAATCGTCAGATGCAGGGTTCGCCACCTCAACCATTTTTAGCAGACTTCTTATAAACGACAGGTCAAACGTACTCCTATTTAGTTTTATAAGGTATTCGCTCTCAGTGATTTCCAATATCGAGTTAGTCATAATGTTTGCATAACTTGTGTAATTATAAAGTTATACAGACAATCTGATACAAAAGTTTTATTTGTTTTATGATTTTATTAACAAATTGTTATCAGTTTGCGGTTAACGGTTTGCAGTTGGCAATTATACTTCAAAAAAACGCTGCAAACTGCAATCCGCTAACTGCCAACTAACTATTCGAACCAGGTCAACACAACTTCTCTCGCAGGCAGCGGTATCTCCATCTTCATCTTCTTGCGCATTCCGCCAAGGTCATTGAATACCTTATTGGGGTTAGCAGCTTTTAAAGACTCGATAGTATTGAAGCCCATGTTATTAAGTACCGGCACCCATTCAACTGGTACACCGATTTCAACGAAATCAGCTGCAGAAGCTACTTTGGCTTTCTTTTCAGGGCGCATTTGCGGGAAGAACAATACTTCCTGGATAGTATGTTGGTTGGTTAAAAGCATTACGAGTCTGTCGATGCCGATACCCAGGCCGGAAGTTGGCGGCATGCCGTATTCCAAAGCGCGCAGGAAATCATCGTCCATCGCCATAGCTTCTTCGTCACCACGGCCGGCCAGGATCAATTGCTCTTCGAGACGTGCACGTTGATCGATTGGGTCGTTCAATTCAGAATAGGCATTAGCTATTTCCTTGCCATTTACAAACAGTTCGAAACGCTCAACCAAGCCCTCTTTGCTGCGGTGTTTTTTTGCAAGCGGCGTCATCTCGATAGGGTAATCGGTGATGTAGGTCGGCTGAATCAGGTTTGCCTCAACTTTGGCACTGAATATTTCGTCGATCAGCTTGCCTTTGCCCATGGTTGCATCAGTTTCGATACCCAGTTCGGCGCAGGTTTTAAGCAAAGCTGCTTCGTCCATAGCCGAAACATCGATACCCGTATACTTATGTATCGACTCGTACATCGACAATCTTTCATAAGGACCAGCAAAATTGATCTCGTTATTACCAACCTGCACTACCGGAACACCGTGAACCGCTTTGGTCACTTCCTCGAGGCAGTTTTCTACCATTTCCATCATCCAGATGTAGTC
>JAICXZ010000228.1 GCA_025934475.1 Mucilaginibacter sp.
AAAATCATGGCAAAACAAGTTAGATATAATGTAGAGGCACGCGACGCTTTGAAGCGTGGTGTGGACGTTTTGGCAAACGCGGTTAAAGTAACCCTTGGTCCAAAAGGTCGTAATGTAATTATTGATAAAAAATTCGGTTCACCAGCTATCACTAAGGACGGCGTAACTGTTGCTAAAGAGATCGAACTAAAAGACTCTTTGGAAAACATGGGCGCCCAAATGGTGAAGGAAGTAGCTTCAAAAACTGCTGACATCGCTGGTGACGGTACTACTACTGCTACTGTTTTGGCTCAGGCTATCGTAACAGCTGGTATTAAAAACGTAGCTGCCGGTGCTAACCCAATGGATCTGAAACGTGGTATCGACAAAGCTGTCGCTGCTGTAGTTAAAGATTTGCAAAGCCAATCGAAAACTGTAGGCGAAGACAACAACAAGATCAAACAAGTTGCGTCAGTTTCTGCTAATAATGACGAAGTGATTGGTTCGTTGATCGCTGAAGCAATGGGCAAAGTTGGTAAGGACGGTGTGATCACAGTTGAAGAAGCAAAAGGTACTGAAACCGAAGTTAGAACTGTAGAAGGTATGCAGTTTGACCGTGGTTACCTTTCTCCTTACTTCGTAACCAACGCTGATAAAATGGAAGTAGAGCTGGATAATCCTTTCATCCTGATCTACGACAAGAAAATATCTTCGATGAAGGAATTGCTTCCTATCCTCGAAAAACAAGTACAAACCGGCAAACCTTTGCTGATCATCGCTGAGGATCTTGACGGTGAAGCTTTAGCTACTTTGGTAGTTAACAAGATCCGCGGCTCACTGAAAGTTGCTGCCGTTAAAGCCCCTGGCTTTGGCGATCGTCGTAAAGCTATGCTGGAAGATATAGCTATCCTGACTGGTGGTACTTTGATCTCTGAAGAGCGCGGTTTCAAATTAGAGAACGCTGACCTTTCTTACTTAGGTACTGCCGAGAAAGTAGTTGTTGATAAAGACAACACTACAGTTATCAACGGTTCAGGCGAGTCAGCTGAGATCAAAGCTCGTGTAGGCCAGATCAAAGCTCAGATCGAAACTACTACTTCCGATTACGATAAAGAAAAATTGCAAGAGCGTTTGGCAAAATTGTCAGGTGGTGTTGCTGTACTTTACGTAGGTGCTGCTACCGAAGTAGAAATGAAAGAAAAGAAAGACCGTGTTGATGATGCTTTGCATGCTACCCGCGCTGCCGTTGAAGAAGGTATCGTTGCTGGTGGCGGTGTTGCTTTCATCCGTGCTGTTGAAGCTTTAGCTGCCCTGAAAGGCGAGAACGAAGATGAAAACACTGGTATCCAGATCATCCGTCGTGCTATCGAAGAGCCGCTTCGCCAGATCTGCGAAAACGCAGGTATCGAAGGTTCGATCGTAGTTCAAAAAGTAAAAGAAGGCAAAGATGACTTCGGTTACAACGCACGTACCGACAAATATGAGAACCTGATCGGCGCTGGTGTTATCGATCCTACTAAGGTAGCTCGCGTAGCCCTGGAAAACGCTGCTTCTATCGCTTCGATGTTGCTTACTACTGAGTGCATCCTGGCCGATGATCCGGAAGACGAAAAAGCTGGTGCCCCTCCAATGGGTGGCGGCATGGGCGGCATGATGTAATATTATCAAGTCTGGAGTCGAAAGTCTTAAGTCATAAGTCAGATAATGTCCGACTTTTGGCTTAAGACTCAGGACTTAAGACTGCCAAAAGCCCTGTATGCAAAAGCATACAGGGCTTTCTTTTTTCTGAACCATTGATTTGTCATGAAGATGCAAGGGGACTGTCATTTGTTAATCAAATGATTGATTAATGTAACAATCGGGCAGATAAAGGACTTAAATTTGTTAAAGATTGTTAAACGCAGCCGCTAAGGCATAACAATTGGAGACACCAAGCCATGAAAACGATCAACGATAGAGCGAATCACATAAAAACCCAAATACTGGAGTGGGTGCTCATCAAGGGCCCCGAATTATTTATAGCCATCTACGGCAAATAATAATAATCACTACTTTTGGCCTCTGATATGAAGCCGGAAGAATTCTACCATCAATTTCACGTGTGGCTGGTTGCCAACGGCCAAAATTACGTTTTCGGATTAGTTGTTTTTATCATCGGCTATCTGGTTATCAGGTTCATCAAGATGCGCTTGCGAGCCCGAATGGCAAAGAAAAGCGTCCACTCAACATTACGGCCCTTTTTCCAAAGCCTTACCATCATAGGCCTTTATGTACTGCTTATTTTAACTGTATTCAGGATAATCAATTTTGAGTTGAGTTTCCTGAGCGTTATCGTTGGTTCTTTTGGCGTGGCAGCGGGTTTGGCCTTGTCCGGTACCTTCCAGAACTTTGCGGGCGGAGTTCTGATCCTGATGTTAAAACCTTTTAACATAGGCGACGATATAGTAGCCCAGGGACAGGATGGGGAGGTAAAATCTATCCAGCTTTTTTATACTGTTGTAATGACTTATGATAACCGGCAGGTGATCATCCCTAATGGCAAACTGTTTAATGAGGTTATCGTAAACATTAATCGCGAGCAAAGAAGACGGGTTGATTTCGAGCTGAAGCTTGGTTATATTGTCGATGTAGAACAGGTAAAGGGAATTATCAATGCAGCTATCAAGGCTTTTCCGGCAGTATTGCACAAACCTGCCCAACCGCTCGTGGGGGTGATCGCGCTAGAATTGGATGGCATCCGTTTTACCGTAAGAGTTTGGGTGAACACTAAAGACTATCTGACTACCAAAATAAAACTTCAGGAAAAAATTGTGAAAGACCTGCGCGAAGCTGATGTGAAGCTGCCTACGCATCATTTACTACCTGGTACCTGATTAACGTCAACAAGCTTCGGCTAATGTGCCACTAGAACTGCTACCAGTTCTGATTTGAAATAAAAACTAATGCCCTGACCCATGGGGTCTACCGCTTTGTAGGAATTTAAAAGCAATAGATTTTGCCCTGTAGGGGCAATCCTTAGCAGGAAATGCAGCGCTGGTAAAGGGTAGACCCTACAGGGAAGAAATTCTTATATATAATTTTCTCTACAAAGCGGCAGACCCTGTGGGTCATAACTTGTTGTGTGTACAAACGTCGTTTCTCGAAAGTAAAGAAAGTTATTTTTAAATCTGCTGTTTAGCTTTCAGTTCCAAATACCTGTTAATGGTATTCACCGTCAAATTTTGCGGGGTGCTTAATATAGACTGAATGCCGTGTTTGGCGAGTTCTTTTACGATGAGCTTTTTGTCGTAGGCAAATTTCTCGGCGATGGTTTTTACATAAACGTCTTCGACTGTTGTGGCCGATTCCTCACTCAGCTTTTGTAATTCAGTATTTTCAAAAAACACAACGATGAGCAAATGAAACTTTGCTATGCGTTTCAGAAAAGGCAACTGGCGTTCCAGAGCCGACATGCTTTCGAAATTGGTAAAGAAAACCACCAGGCTGCGCTGCTTCAAAACATTGCGCATGGTGACATACAGCAGTTCCATATTAGCCTCGAGGTAGCGCGTCTTTTCTTTATAAAGCACGTCAAGAATACGGTTGATCTGAACAGATCTTTTATCGGCCGGTACTACCGAGCCCATCTTTTCAGCGAAAGTGATCAGCCCGGCTTTGTCTTCCTTGAGCAAAGCAACATTGGATAAGACCAGGCTGGCGTTAATGGCGTAGTCGAGCAGGCTCAGGCCTTCAAAGGGCATTTTCATCGTCCGGGATTTATCGATCACACAATACACGTGCTGCGATTTTTCCTCGGTGTAAATGTTGGTCATCAGGTTGCCCTGGCGCGCGGTTGCTTTCCAGTTGATGGTACGGTAGTCGTCGCCGGGAACATAGTTTTTGATCTGCTCAAACTCCAGGCTATGACCAAGGCGCCGAACTTGTTTGATACCGACATCGGTGAGCCGGTTGCTGATGGCCATCAACTGATATTTACGCATTTGGAGGAACGACGGATATACGGCCAGCGTCTCGCTCTGCTCGAAAGTGTACCGCCGCCTTGCGAGGCCGATGCTCGTTTTGGCATAAATTCTAACCGCGCCAAATTCGTACTCGCCGCGTTTTGAGGGGCGAAGCAGGTAGTTGATCAATTTGTGCTGCTGCGGCTTAAGTGATGTTTTGAACCAGATATCCCGCTTCTGAAATTGAAACGGGATCTCGTCAATAATTCCAACCCGGATATCGAAAGGATACAGGTTTTCGACATAAACACCCAGCTCGTTCTCGTCGCCATTACTCAGGCGTTCGGGCGCGTGGCGACGGGCAAAAACGCCTTTTGATTTGTGGTAAAGCAATATGATATCGATTAGCAACAGCGCCATTACAACCCAGAAAAACAATTTGGGAAGCCCGCCCAGCCAGGGGAAGAAAAACGAGAAGACAAAGAAAATGACACTCCCCGTCAGCAGGGTAAAAAGCCTGTTGGTCAAAAAGAGGTCCTTATAAAATAGCCTGTATAGCTTCTTCACGCTTATCGTGGTATCTCTATTTTCTGTATAATTTGTTTGATCACCTCATCAGGGCTCAGGCCTTCCATCTCTTTATCCGGTGTAAGCATGATGCGGTGGCGCAGCACCGGGGTGGTTACCCAAATAATGTCGTCGGGCGTCACAAAATCGCGGCCGCGTATGGCGGCTACGGCTTTGGCGGCATTAACGATGGCAAGGGATGCCCTTGGCGAGGCGCCAAGGAAAAGCGATTTGCTGTTCCTGGATTCAGCTGCAATTTTAGCTACGAACTCCAAAATCTTCGGTTCAACATGGAGGCTCCTAACCTGCTTGCGTAGCGAAATTATGTCATCCTTTGATAATATCGGGCTAATGGCGGCTAGTTGCTCGTTGACCACCTGCTGATGCTGTTGTGATATGATGCTGATCTCTTCTTCCAGCGATGGATATTTCACCTCAATCTTGAACAGGAACCTGTCCAGTTGTGCCTCTGGCAGACGGTAAGTGCCTTCGTGCTCAACAGGGTTTTGGGTTGCCAGTACCAGGAAGGGCTCGTCCATTTTATAGATGTGGCCATCCATTGTTATTTGACGCTCCTCCATTACTTCGAACAGTGCGGATTGAGTTTTGGCCGGCGAACGGTTGATCTCATCAATCAGAACGATATTGCCGAAAATCGGCCCCTTTTTGAACTCAAAATCAACCGACTTTGGATTAAAGACCGACGTGCCCAAAACATCCGATGGCATCAGGTCGGGTGTAAATTGTATGCGCGAGTATTTGGCGTCGATGGCCCTGGCTATCAGTTTTGCGGTGAGCGTTTTAGCCACGCCGGGCACACCTTCAATCAAAACGTGTCCATCGGCTAAGATGCCCGCTATAAGCAGGTCAATCGTCTCCTGTTGGCCCACGATGATCTTGCCGAGGGTAGCTTTTATCTGGTCCACAGCGGCACTTAGTCTGCTCAGGTCGGTTCTTTGTTTAAATATTTCTTCTTCCATGTTCACCTGGATTTAATATAAAATTGTTCGATAAGCTGGTTAAGTTTAATCAGGTCATGATCGCTCACGCGCTGATCGGTGATATAAAGGATATGCGTGACAAGCTCTTCGGCAAACGCATAGTCAACGCCTGTTTTGTTCGACATTTTCTCGATAAATTCTTTGTCGAGTCTGCTGGTCTTCAAATAATAGGTAGTACGCAGATGCTCCAGGAAATAGAGTATTTTCTTTTGTGCAATGTTCGTGTTGTTGCGCTGTTCGTAGTATACCCTTCCCACCACATTAGCGAAATCGACAGTAGAATTAGCCAGTGGTTCAATGATAGGGATAATACGCTGGCGGCGTTTCATTTCGTACAATATAAAACCCACCATGCTGAAGAGTGCCAGATAGTAGGCCCATTCCAGGCTTGGATTGCTAAA
>JAICXZ010000261.1 GCA_025934475.1 Mucilaginibacter sp.
GTTTTCCTGTTCAATGCCGGGAACGCCACCTTTGGCTTTCAGCCAACGAAGCGTCAACATCGAAACATAGATGGCAAAGCAAGGAGGCGTATTGTACATCGAGCCACCTTCTATCTGTGTCTGGTAGTTGAACATAGCCGGTATCTCGCGACCAGCTTTGCCCAATATTTCGTCCTTCACAATTACCAGTGTAACACCGGCAGGTCCCATGTTTTTCTGAGCGCCTGCATAGATGAGGCCGAAATCAGCGACATTCACTTTCCGGCTAAAAATGTCGGATGACATATCGCAAACCACCGGGATCGGCGATTTGAAAAACTCCTGCATCTGCGTACCGTAGATGGTGTTGTTTGAAGTGATATGGATATAAGCCGCATCCGTCGGTATTTCAAAATCTTTCGGGATATAGGTGAAGTTAGTGTCCTTTGACGAGGCTACAATCTGAACTTCGCCAAAAAACTTCGCCTCTTTTATTGCCTTTTTGGCCCAAACACCGCTCTCAACATAAGCAGCCTTGCCGCCAGCCGGTAATAAGTTATAAGGAGCCAAAGCAAATTGGGTGCTTGCGCCGCCCTGCAAAAAGAGTACCGAGTATCCTTCGGGAACATTAAAGAGTTCTTTTACCAGTGCAACAGCCTCGTTCAATACGGCCTCGAATTCAGCGGAGCGGTGCGATATTTCTAAAATAGATAATCCTGTTCCGTTGAAATCCAAGACGCCCTCGGCAGCTTGCTTTAATACTTCGTGTGGTAAAATGCCTGGTCCGGCACCGAAATTGTGTTTCATAACTTTATGTTTGATATAACTATTAGTTGATTGACAACTTTATATTTGGTGGCCGCTAAGTTAGTCAAATTGTTAACGTATCAAGGAATTATTTGCGAAATTTTTATAACAACATCCCCTTTTCTTAACAATAGTTTAGGAATCCGGCAATAATGATATTAACCTGACAAAATTATCTCGGGTGTTTGAGACTGCGGATCGCCGCAGGCTGATCTTTTGCCGAAAATACCGAGTTGCCGGCTACCAGCACGTTGGCACCAGCATCGATCAGTTTGAGCGAATTGCTGTCGTCTACTCCGCCATCAACCTCAATATAAAGCTTAGAGTTTCGGCCTGAGCTCAATTTTTTAAGCTCGCGAAGTTTTTTATAGGTATTGGCAATAAATTTCTGGCCGCCAAAACCGGGATTCACCGACATAATGAGCACCAGGTCCAGGTATTCTATGATGTCTTCCAAAAAACCCACCGGTGTATGTGGGTTCAGCGCCACCCCTGCTTTGCAGCCTAAGTCTTTGATGGCGTTAACCGTGCGGTTTAAATGTGTGCAGGCTTCGAAATGAACAGTTATTACGCTTGCCCCACCTTTAGCGAATTGCTCAATATAGCGATCCGGGTCAACGATCATCAAATGAACGTCGATCGGTTTAGTTGCATGTTTCTTCACCACGCTGAGCAGCGGGAAACCGAAAGAAATATTCGGCACAAACATCCCGTCCATCACATCAAAGTGGATCCAGTCGGCGTCGCTGTTGTTCAGCATTTTAATATCACGCTCCAGGTTACCGAAATCAGAGGCAAGAATTGATGGTGAAATGAGGTGGTTCATGCGCCAAATATAGAAAATTGTGCTTTCTTAACGACCGATATTAATTTATGTTAATGTATGTTAACGGAACAGTCCGCTTTCAAATCCTCAGCCTATCTTCACCCTAAATCAAATCCGAAATGAAAAAAAGGATCAACGAAATTTTTATCCTGGTGATGTTTTCCCTTATCGGCATCGTGATGTTCCAGGTATATTGGTGTGTCAACGCTTACAAGATCAATAAAAAGAATTTTGATACCAATATCGACGTGGCCATGCAAAGGGCAATGGATGACTGCAAGAAGGATTATTTTGATTCGATAAGAGTGGTTTTAATAAGGCGACTCACCTCGCCGGAGGGCCACATCAGGATTGACACAATGTATGAACGGGATAAAAGTAATGTGTGGCTTTATATTCATTTCGACAACTTAATCTCCGGCCTGAGAGATCCGTTCAGGATGTCAATGACTCAGTACCGTTTTTATCAAAATAAAATCCCGCATAAAGCAACGATACCCGAAGTACTTGTTGAAACCTCATTTTATGTACCGGAATTGATGAACGATTTTATAATTCTTTTCGGTATGTACGATATGGCTGCAAAACCAATCCATTCAAAAATAATTGAGCACAACCTGGATACGCTGGCAGGAATTCATCATCTGCCGGTTGACACGCTGAAAAAAGAAGATAAAATAATCTATAAACGTAGCATCTATAAAAACACCATTTACGAGCTGCCGCCAAATTGCAAACAGGCTGATAGTTTAAAGCTTTTGAAGTATTTCAAAGCTGAGCTTACAAAAGTTAATATCTCAGCCCCCTTTCACTTTGTTTTTATAGAGATGCCCGGTATACCTTATATGCCCCATGGCGATTACATCGAAACAAGCGGCTATTTTTATTTATACCAGGGATTTCAGTTGTTTCATATTGTAGGTCCTCAATTTTTTACCAAAGCTATTTTCAGTAATCCGCAATATGCTGTTATTAAGAGCATGACCCTGATACTTTTGTTGTCCATTCTTCTTATCACTACATCTATCGTCGGCTCCAATTATTTGATCAAAACCATCCAAAAACAAAGAAAATTGGCCGAGCTGAAAGATGATTTCATCAATAACATGACGCACGAGCTTAAAACTCCTATCGCAACCCTGACCGTAGCCATAGAAGGCATGCAAAAGTTCAACGCGCTGGACGATCCTGCAAAGACGCAGCGTTACCTGCAAACATCACGTAATGAGCTGGTGCGCTTAAATAACCTGGTAAATAAAGTGCTCAGCGTGGCGACGTTCGAAAATCACGAAGTAAAGCTGGTAAAAGAAAGTATCGATATTGATGCGCTGGTAAATGAAGTGATCGAATCGGAAAAATTAAAAACGAATAAGCACGTTGAAATTAATTACCTCAATAAGGATGCGATTAAGACTCTTGAAGCTGATAGATTGCATCTGCGCAACGTGATTACCAACCTGGTGGATAATGCGATCAAGTACTCGGATGAGCCTGTGAAAATTGATATGGCGCTGTCGCGAAATGAAGGCAAGGCGGTATTAAGGGTTAGGGACAATGGTCGCGGCATCCCGGCTGCGCATTTGGGGCAGGTGTTCGATAAATTTCACCGGGTGCCTACCGGCAATGTGCACAATGTGAAGGGCACGGGGCTTGGGTTAAGCTATGTGAAATATATTGTGGAAGCGCATGGTGGCAATGTTAGCGTAAAAAGCGAAATTGGCCGTGGCAGCGAATTCACAATTTCTATACCGCTTATATCCCATGAATAAAATACGACTACTGTTAGCTGAAGACGAGGTTGCCCTGGCGCATATCGTACGTGAGAGCCTTGAAGAGCAAAACTTTGAGGTGACGCTATGCTTCGACGGTGAGCACACCTTAAAAAAATACCACGAATCAAAGCCGGACATCCTGGCGTTGGATGTAATGATGCCCAAAATGGATGGTTTTGACCTGGCAAAAAAAATCCGCGAAACGGACCAAACCATACCCATCATCTTCCTCACAGCCCGGTCGCAGCCTAAAGATGTTGTGGCCGGGTTTGAATCGGGCGCAAATGATTATCTGAAAAAGCCTTTCAGCGTTGAGGAATTGATAGTGCGGGTAAAAGTGCTGCTGAGTGCGAACAGATTGCTCGAAAGACCATTAAATGGGACCGGCAAAGAAAATTACACCATCGGGAATATCATCTTCAATCCAACCAGGAATATCATACAGCAAGGCATAACAACCTGGCAGCTTACCGCCCGTGAAAGCGATATTTTAAGGATACTCTGCCAGAGCGGGCAGGATATGATTCCCAGGAAAACGATCCTCAAAAGCATATGGGGCGATGATACATTCTTCAATGCCCGCAGTCTGGACGTGTTTATTACGAAACTACGCAAACACCTGCAAGCCGATCCTAACGTGCAGATTATAAATATTCGGGGTGTGGGATATAAGCTGGTTTGGTAAAAGAAATCCCCGCCATGCGCCTTGCGCCAATCACCCTGCTTGCATTTTGTTAATTTCTTTTCGACTTCTCAACACCTCAGAATAGAGAATTTTCAGATATTTAGCCATCATGGTGGTTTCTGCAAATGTATTGAAATGGGTGATGCGCTTATATCCTCCCCTGTTATTTCAACGCATTTGGGTCATCAGGTTCGATAAAGGCTTCCGGAGCGTAAAAGTGAAGGTAAATAAAAGCCTCTTCAATACCAACTATAATCATTCGATTTTTGGGGGAACTATTTTTGCCGCAGCCGACCCCTTTTACCCGCTTTTGTTCCATCAAACGCTAACTCATAAGGGTTACAAGGTACGCGTATGGATGAAATCGGCTGAAATACAATATATAAAAGCGGGACGAAAGGATCTGTTCTTTACCATCAATATCAGTGATGCCGACATTGATGAAGTTGAGGCGACCCTGAATGCGGGCGAAAAATACATCAAAGCGCATCCGATCACGATGTACGACCGCGACGGCGATCTGTGCGTCGAGGTTAGCTGTGAAGTTTATATTCGCAACCTTGAGCCGTCTGAAACCAAAACCGAAGTAACAATATGACAAAGAGTATAATGAACGAGGATACGTTTCTGGCAAAGGGATATATAATATCAAACGATAAGAGCTGCATCGATTTTGACCGGCTTTATCAATACCTGGAAAATGAATCATATTGGGCCAAAGGTGTAACAGTCGATCGCCTCAAACGAGCCGTGGAAAAGTCGCTGTGCTTTGTCATCCTCAAGCAAGAAGAATTTGCCGGTTTTGCTCGCGTGGTGACCGACAAGGCCACTTTTGCCTATATTTGTGATGTGTTTGTACTGGACGAACATCGGAAGTTGGGCCTATCCAAATGGCTGATGCAAACAATCCTGCAACATCCCGAGTTGCAGGGACTGAGGCGATGGTCGCTCGCAACATCAGATGCACATGGCCTTTATAAACAATTCGGATTTGCGCCCCTGAGCAAACCCGACACATGGATGGAAATTTACACACCCTACACGCAAAGCACATGAACATTAAGAGGACAATATTTGAGGGTGAGGGTGTAACGCTCGATTTCAAAAAGACCATTACCAGTTGCGAGAAAATAGCCCGCACCATGGTGTCTTTTGCTAATAACAAGGGTGGCCGATTGTTGATCGGCGTAGCAGACGATGGCACGATCAAAGGCGTCAAATCAGAAGATGAGGAGCGCTATATGATAACGCGGGCCGCACATATGTTTATCAGGCCTGCCCTGGAACCTATATTTGAAGAGGTTTATGTTGATGATAAGTTGGTACTGGTAGTAGATACGCCTGAAAGTAACTTAAAACCACATTACTCCTTAGCCGAAGATGGTAAATGGTGGGTATATGTACGTGTAAAAGACAAAAGTGTATTAGCCAGCAAGGTTGTAGTTGATGTACTAAAA
>JAICXZ010000565.1 GCA_025934475.1 Mucilaginibacter sp.
TTCAGGAAGATGCGGCCGTTCTTCGATTACATGAGCGTGGTGTTGACGACTGATGCTAATGGAGAGCCGCTTTTTTGAGTAGCAGTGGCAGAAAAGTAGTGGCAGTTGCAGTCTGGTAATAGCAACTTATTTTATAACCCTTTCCTGAATACATCTATTAATATAATATCTATAACTATGAAAATCAGAACTATCATATTCGACCTGGATGGTACCATAGCCGATACTTTACCGCTTTGCATTGCGGCCTTCAAAAACAGCATTGAGCCGCTGCTGGGTAAGGAAGTGAGCAAAGAAGAGATCATCGCCACTTTCGGTCCGTCTGAGGAAGGAACTATTCGCCAACTGATACCGGCGCACGAAGAAGCAGGCGTTAAGGCCTATCTTCAGCACTACGAAGAACTACATTACACCTGCCCTGTCCCGTTCCCCGGAATACCAGAACTATTGGAATTTTCGCAATCGAAAGGTGTTCAACTGGCTATGGTTACTGGCAAGGGAATCCACAGTACACTGCTATCGTTAAAACAATTTGAACTGGAAAAATATTTTCGCGTTCTTGAAACAGGCTCCCCAAAAGGCCCCAACAAGGTACACGGTATTTGGCGGGTTTTAGAACGACTTAATGCCGGCACCGGTGACAGCATCTATGTTGGCGATGCCCCAAGCGATATCAAAGCATGCCGGCAAGTAGGCATCCCAATTGCTGCCGCAGGATGGGCCACCACAACTGACAACAGCGAACTTGAAGCGCTTGACCCGGATTGGCTATTCTATTCTATTGAGGAATTCAGGGAGTGGTTGAACGAGCGCGTTGATTGAGTGGCAGTTGCAGCAGCAGTTAGTTGATAGTTTCAATAAGTTACAACTTTAATTTGGGTTACAATGATGTAATGGTATGTTCCCAAAATACCAGTATCCGGCTTGTAACTTAAATCAACGTAGATAGGGAATTTTGTATTAGGGTCGATACCTAACTGCTCCAGGGTGGAACCGATATGGTAATACGGAGGCGGATTTTTTGCCGTATCATTTTTGATGGTGATCAGTAGGCCCCCACAGGCCGGTGAAGGGCACATCCGGAGATCGTACCCGGTAATAACTCCGTTATATTGTTTTGGAACAACGCTGCCTTTTTTACAGGCAAAATACCCGCCTGCAAAGATGCACATCAGGAGAATCGCCAGCCCTTTCATAACCTTCGCTTTCAACAAGATACGAAATATCTGGGCTATTCGCTACAGCGGCGGATTGATTTGTTAAAGCTAAAGCTGATAGGTAAATTTAGTATACCATTTCACCTCAGTTTCTGACCTATGAGCGCTCATTTTAAATGGCTTGCCCTGGAATCGATTAAAAAGAATTTCGACGTGCGGGAAACGATTATACTTGTCTTCCCAACAGCATTCGGTTATTTCGAAATCTTATCGAAAATCAAATTTCTGCCAGCAACCCTGGTTATTTCGACCTCAATTCTCATTTTGCTTGTATTGTTCATGTTCCAGATTTACAAAAACTTCCAAAAAAACAAAAAAGCCGTAGCCGAGGTGCTCGAAACCGGATATTTCAATAATTTCTTCCGGCCATTCGCTACCGAACTGACCAACAAGCTGAAAATGGGCAATAAGCTGATTTTCGATTTCAAAAACAAAAAGATTCCATCAGCTGAAACGAGCGATGTAGAGGTGAAAATAATTCTGCCGGAATCAAAGGATAAGTTGGACAACATCATTACAGCTATAGATGCGATCACGTACGATGCCTGCGTAGATAACAGCTTCTGGGTAAAGGCTAAGCTGACTGATAATAGTAAAGTGATTATTTACGAGTGCCCACGGACATTAACAGCGATCGAACACCACCTGATCAATGGCGAAACGGAGTATACCAATGAAGAATCTATCAAATTTCACCGGTATTTTACAGAGAAGTTTATGAAGGATTATAGCTTGACGCGGTTTAAGTTTCCGGTGAGTAGTGCGGTGTAGTGGATAATAAATCAGATCCCGGCCCGATTCCGCGGGGTCCCTTCGGAGACCCCGCGGCGACGTGTAGGGGAAACGAGCGGCAACATGTAATTATTTCTTTCCTCCTCCGAAAAAGACTCCGACAGTAAATGCAAGATAGTTGGAATTGTTGCCTGCGATATCATAAGCAGCCGATGCTCTGAAATGTCCTGCTTCAAAACCAACCCGGGGGAAAGCGCCAAAATTGGTTCCTGCCGGAACAAGTGTTGCGCTGCCGCCGGAACCAGTAACCAATTGCTGCGAAAAAATACCGGCACCAGCTCCCGCAAAGGGCCTGAAACCGCCTTTTGAGAAATAATATTCAATAGAAGGGCAGTATGAGGTGAGCACCGAAACGTGTGTTTTGTTCCTGGTGCCATCATAATACTGGTAACCAAGCCCTGCGCCTTCAAACCTGAAGCCAATCGCTAAATCGTCTGATAAACGGTAATGCGGTTCAACAGTGAAGGTAACCCCCGCTTTGGTGCCTGTGCCATTACCGGATGAAGGGATGGCATAACCAAGGTCAATGTCAACTTTAAATGCCTTGTAAGTTGTTGACTGCGCTTCGGCAAAAAATGCCGGTACAAGAAATGCTGCAAATAGTAATAATTTTTTCATGACGATTTGTTTTTTAGTGGTATTCAGCTTTTCATTTTGATTCAATCTAAAATTCTTTGTGAATTGTATTGTTTATCAGGTATTTGACAACTAAAATAGGGCTATTGCGCAGCGTTATTTTCGACATTATATAACCTGACCATAATACTTGACCACTTGCTGCAAATACTTGACATGTGGCAATTGATACTTGGTATAATCGTCGTAACTTGCAGTAAATCAAAAAGGAAGAATATTCATGAGTGAGAAAATTAACCGGCGGCCTGTCAGATTTCTATTTTATTATGTCCTTACCTGGATGATAGCGTCGTTCATTATCATGCTCATCAATTATAATCCGCTCACGCCATGGATACCGCAATGGATCGGGCACATGTTGATACTTGGGTCGGCTGTGCCGGTTTGTTATTTTATGGCTTACAGACTTACCCCGCGATATTTATATTCGAGGAAGATCGGGGCTTATATAGGGTATTTTCTGCTTTGCGCATTCGCAAATGCATTGCTTTCGTTCTTTTTTGTTTTATACCTGTACCAATTGATTACCGGGATCCCGGTTTTTGGCTCTTTGTTACGCCTTATCTCATTGTTCTCTGAAACGGTTTTAGTCGACATCAGCCTGATCTCCATAAGCTGTATCATTAAAATAATAACCGACCGCTATTTTATGGAGCAAAAGCTATTGGAGATCGAAAAGGAAAAAGTAAGCACCGAGCTTAATTTTTTGCGCTCACAGGTAAATCCTCATTTCCTGTTTAACATCATGAACACCATTTATTTCCAGATAGATAAAGTAAATTCCGATGCCCGGCTATCTGTCGAAAA
>JAICXZ010000402.1 GCA_025934475.1 Mucilaginibacter sp.
ATGTGTATGCGAGGATGTCCATTTGGCGGATATTTTAGCTCGAATGCCTCTACGTTACCCTGGGCTCAGCGAACCGGCCACCTTACTATCAGGCCTTTTTCGGTGGTACACTCCATTATTTATGACGAAAAGCAGGGTAAAGCCTCTGGTGTAAAAGTGATAGACACCAATACCAAAGAAGTTTTTGAATACAAAGCTCGCATCATTTTCGTGAATGCATCGGCGTTGAATAGTGTCCTGGTATTATTGAATTCGACCTCGAATCGTTTCCCGAACGGTTTGGGTAATGATAATGGTCTGTTAGGTAAATATGTTGCCTTCCAAAACTATCGCGCATCGGTCTTTGCCGAAATGGATGGCTTCCTCGATAAATATTATTTTGGCCGAAATCCTACAGAATTGATCCTGGCCAACTACCGCAATTTGCACGAGCAGGAAACAGATTATCATGGTGGCTTTACTACCTTCATGGGTGCCTATCGCGATAAGCACCAAAACGACGAAAGCATCCCGCAGATAGGGGCGGAGTACAAAGATTCATTAAGTGAACCGGGCGGATGGAAGGTATATATGTACATGCAGGGCGAAACGGTGCCTAAGATCACCAATCATGTACGACTCAGCAAAGACCAGAAAGATCAATGGGGGATTCCATTACTCATCACTTCGGTTGAATATGACGATAACGATCAGCGCATGATCAACGACTTCCTGAAGCAGACCAAAGAAATGCTCGAAAAGGCTGGATGCAAAAACGTGCAGACTTACGAGAATAAGCAAGCTCCCGGTCTCGATATTCACGAGATGGGTGGCTGTCGCATGGGTAAAGATCCGGCTACCTCTTTGCTGAACAGCCATAATCAATTACATTATTGTAAAAACGTTTTTGTAACCGATGGCGCCTGCATGACAACCACTGGTAATCAAAGCCCGTCTATCCTTTATATGGCACTGACAGCGCGCGCAGCAAATTTTGCTGCTGACGAAATGAAAAAAGGAAATTTATAACTACA
Source organism: Mucilaginibacter sp. (assembly GCA_025934475.1). GTDB lineage: Bacteria > Bacteroidota > Bacteroidia > Sphingobacteriales > Sphingobacteriaceae > Mucilaginibacter. The sequence goes on from JAICXZ010000402.1 coordinate 1,014, forward strand.
TTTAGTTGCTCCCCAAATTGTTGTGAATTTTATATAAATCAGCTTAAGCTATCTATGAATTTTAAAAAAATTGCTTCGGCGCTGCTGGCGTTAGGAATCTTTACCATATCTCAAACGGTTTTTGCTCAGGACGAAATCGACAAAAAGGTTGATTCTGTGCTTTCCAAAATGACGCTTGCCGAAAAAGTTGGCCAGATGAACCAGTATAACGGCGATTGGGAAGCAACTGGTCCGGTAACCAAGGATGTAGGCAACAAGCTGGACGAGATAAAACAGGGGCGTGTTGGGGCGGTGCTGAATATCATGGGTAGTGCGCATACCAAAATGTTCCAGGATGCGGCTATGCAGTCGCGGATGAAAATACCATTACTTTTTGGACAAGATGTGATACATGGCTACCGTATTACTTTTCCGATACCATTAGCCGAGGCTGCAAGCTGGGATCCGGACGCTATTGAACGTGCCGAAAGGATCGCCGCAACGGAGGCGTCAGCATCAGGCATAAACTGGACGTTCGCGCCAATGGTAGATATAGCCCGTGATCCAAGGTGGGGGCGTGTAATGGAGGGCTCGGGAGAGGATCCATATCTGGGTTCACTAATTGCTGCTGCCCGTGTTCGTGGTTTCCAGGGACGCGGATTAGGAAGCATTGATGCGGTAATGGCGTGCGCCAAACACTTCGCCGCTTATGGTGCTGCTGTTGGCGGGCGCGATTATAATAGCGTCGACATGAGTTTGCACCAACTTTGGGAGGTTTATTTACCTCCATTTAAGGCAGCTGAGGAGGCGGGTGCTGCAACGTTCATGAATTCGTTCAATGACCTGAATGGCACACCGGCTACCGGCAACAAATACTTGCAGCGCGATGTCCTTAAAGGCAAATGGAACTTTAAAGGCTTTGTGGTGAGCGATTGGGGTTCTATCGGCGAGATGATTCCTCATGGTTATGCCAAAGACAATGCAGAAGCAGCCCTATTTGCTGTGACCGCCGGTAACGACATGGATATGGAAAGCCGCAGCTATATCGGCAACCTCGAGAAATTGGTGAATGACGGCAAGGTGCCTATGTCGATGGTGGATGAGTCGGTAAAGAGAATATTGCGCAAGAAATTTGAGATGGGATTATTTGATGATCCTTATCGCTTTATCAATGCGTCCCGTGAAAAAAGCATGTTAAATAGGCCTGAGAGTAGGGAAGAGGCAAGAGAAATAGCGCGGAAAAGTGTGGTTCTGTTAAAGAACGATAAACAATTATTGCCGCTTTCAAGACAGCTTAAGACTGTCGCTCTGATTGGTCCGTTGGCTAAAGCGAAAAAGGAGCAAAAGGGATTCTGGTCGTTGGACATCGATCCGAACGAAGATATACAATCGGTGATGGAAGCGATGGAGAAAGCCGCCCCAATGACAAAATTCCTGTACAGCTATGGCTGCAATATTGATGACCAAACAAAATCGGGTTTTGCAGATGCAGTTGAAACCGCCAAAAAAGCCGATGTGGTGGTGATGGCAATGGGTGAAGCCCCGGACATGACGGGTGAGGCCAAGAGCAAAGCTAATATCCATTTGCCCGGTGTTCAGGAAGACCTGATCAAAGCCGTAGTTGAAACCGGCAAGCCCGTGGTGGTGCTGTTGATGGCCGGTCGGCCGATGATATTTAACTGGACCGCTGATAATGCGCAGTCCATATTATATACCTGGTGGCTGGGCAGCCTGGGTGGGGGCGCCATTGCCGATGTATTGTATGGCGATTACAATCCTTCCGGAAAATTGCCTATTACTTTCCCGCGTACAGAAGGTCAGATACCTATTTATTATAATCATTTTAACACAGGCCGTCCGGGGGTCAGTGACAAGGATGTATTTTATAAATCAGCTTATATCGATCTGCCTAATTCACCACGCTATGCCTTTGGCTATGGCTTAAGCTATACAACTTTTCAGTACACCGATGACGACGCTTTCTATTCCAAAGCGCAGATCAAGGATAATGAAACATTGAAAATCTCGCTGACTATTAAAAATACAGGTCAGTATGCCGGCGAAGAGACGGTTCAGCTTTACATTCGCGACCTGGTATCTCAGCCATTGCGCCCCGTCAAAGAGTTGAAGGATTTCAAAAAGGTTTTCCTGCAACCGGGCGAAAGCAAAAAGGTAACCTTTACCATCGATCGCAACATGCTTTACTTCTATAACGATAACCTGGAATACGTGACCCAGCCGGGCGATTTCCAGGTAATGATAGGCAGTGCATCGGATGATATTCGTTTACACAGGACATTTGAACTGACCAATTAATTTGCCATATTGTTGTGGTAAACCAATGTAAACCACAGCCGCTCGGAAGACTGGCAAATAATTGCTTTTTTAATGCTACCAAAATTATTTTTTGGCTCGTTGTGCTTTTACATAATTGGGGTGTTAATAGCGCTCAATCCCGCGTTAGCGCAATCCCGCCGCGGACAGGCCTGGTTTGTTGACATTAATGGTAGCGAAGGCAATCCGGGTAGCAAGCGGCATCCATTTAAAACGATCAGCGAAGTAAATAAACTTGGACTCACAGCTGGTGACACTATTTATTTCCATTCCGGGCAAATCTTCGCGGGCACGCTTAATCCTGCTGCCGGATCAAAGGGCACCAAAGCCAAACCGATTGTAATCACAACTTATGGCAAGGGGCATGCAATTATCGATGGGAGGGATAGCTCGGCGATAAGATTATACAGGGCCAACTATGTCAGGGTAGTCCATTTAACTTTGCGGGGCTCCGGCCGAAAAACCGGAAATGAAAAGGAAGGTCTTGCGTTTATCAATTGTAAAAATGTGCAGGTAGCGGATCTGGATATCTCGGGTTTCCAAAAATCGGGATTGCTGATCTACTCATCGCAAAATATCGTCGCTCAAAAAGTGTTCGTTCATGATAATGGTTCGGCCGGTATCACCGTCGAAGCGCCGTACCAGACCCGTGAGAGCTATAATATTAAAATACTGAATTGCCGTGCTGAAAATAATCCGGGTGATCCCACTAATCTTACTAACCATAGCGGCAATGGGATCGTCGTCGGCGATTGTCGAAAAGTACTGATCGACCATTGTACGGCAACCAACAACGGTTGGGATATGCCAAGAATTGGTAATGGACCCGTAGGGATCTGGGCCTATGAAGCTGATAGTGTCATCATTCAGCATTGCCTATCGTACAAAAACAAAACGTCAAAAGGCGGAGCTGATGGCGGTGGCTTTGACCTGGACGGCGGTGTTACCAACTCCATTGTACAATACAATGTTTCTTATGATAACTGGGGCAGTGGTTATTGTATTTTCCAATATTGG
>JAICXZ010000758.1 GCA_025934475.1 Mucilaginibacter sp.
GTTTACCTTGTCGGTGGGGTTCATTAGTTCACTGGTTCATTAGTTCATTGGTGAAAAGTCATTTGTCATTGGCGTGGATTATCGTCGACAAAAAGCCCTACCCTAACCAACAAAAATCTTCCGGACTTTCGGACTTTTCCGACTTCCGGACTTTTTTAAAAATATTTAAAATGTTCTAAAATCCCAATCGTCTTTATATTTAAACTCTAATACATTGGTAACAGCTGTAATGCCCGAAGAAAAAAATAACACTATCATACAAGCCATCGGCTCGTACGGTAAGAGTTTGCTGGGCTTTATCAGGAAAAGGGTAAAGAATGATGCCGATGCTGAAGACATTCTGCAGGATGTATGGTACCAGTTCAGCTCGGTGATCAACTCGGAACCCATTGAGCAAACCGGGGCATGGCTTTACCGGGTGGCGCGTAATAAAATACTCGACAAGCATAAAAAGCATACCGAAACTTTGTTGGACGATATGCTGCCTGCTTCAGAGGACGACCAAGACGCCCCCGACTTTAAGGCCATCCTGATGACCGAAACAAAAACGCCGGAGACCGAATACATCAGGAATCTTTTTTGGGAGCAACTTTTTTTCGCACTGGATGAACTGCCCGAAGAACAACGGCAGGTATTTATCTGGCACGAATTGGAAGATCTGTCCTTTAAAGAGATTGCCGACCGTACCGGCGAAAAAATGCAAACCCTGGTTTCGCGCAAAAGATACGCGGTGCTGCACCTGCGCGAACGGCTGCGCCAACTGTATGAGGAAATAACAGATTTATAATAATACTTAAAGATAGAAGTCATGAGACCTTTTAATAGAAAAAAATTGTTTTTGATCCCATTTGCTGTGGCAGCATTTGTTGCCGCCGCGGGGTTTGTAGTGATGGGTTTATGGAACGCCCTTTTACCGGTGATCTTTCACGTCGCCACCATCACTTTCTGGCAGGCGGTAGGCATATTCGTACTGTGTAAAATATTGTTCGGATTTGGCAAAGGCGGCCCGGGCCGTTTTGGTGGCGGGGCGCCATGGATGCGTCGCCGCTGGGAAGAGCGTATTAAAAACATGAGCCCCGAAGAGCGCGAAAAATTTAAGCAGAAATGGGAAGAGAAATGCGGCCACTGGCGCCGGCATGGACATCACCATGATTTTCCCTTCGGCAACGAATGGGATAAGAAAGCGACTGAGGGCGCTGGTGGTACGGAATAAATACCCTTGTCATTTCGACCAACGGGAGAAATCTTCTGCGATTTGCATTCGGGCTTTGCAGATCTGAATGTAGCTCGTACAAGATTTCTCCTCGTTTCTCGTCGAAATGACAAATAAATCAGATAAAAATGGAAATACTCGTCTTCACTACAAGCATTGAAAAGCAAGACCAGGTTAACGACGTAAAGCCATTATTAACCTCAGTTCCGGCTATTAATAACTGGAATTTCGACCTGGAAGATTGTGATAATATTTTGCGCATCGAGGCAAACGATATTTCGCCCCGCTACATCGAATCGTTGCTGCAAACCGCCGGATACGATTGCCGCGAATTAGAATATTGACATGAAAGTTTCTACCGAACGGCAGATCATCCGCTGGGTGCATATTATTTTAAGCATACCTGTCATCGGTTACATTTATGGGCCAGTGGCACATTTGCCGCATGCAGCCAGCGCGGTGAGGTGGGTATTCTTCCCGGTTATCGTCATCAGCGGTTTTTGGCTTTGGAAAGGCCACTGGTTTAAACGCGTTTGGCGGCAGGCGATTAAACAATAACCCCTTCGTTTCGTTGCAAAATGCAATACTCCATGTACAACGGGGTCCTTCTTCGTACACCTGCAACTGTCACCCCGACAGAAAAATTTTATTTTTCAGGAAATTTAGCGCAAACTTGTGATGTAGTTAGATAGTTGATCGGGTTGGTTCACTTGGACGGTTGATTGTGTTTTAAAAGCTAACCAACCTGCCGGCAATTGTTAGCCAACTTAATTAACTCAATCTAACTTAGTCCAACTTAATCAACCCAATAAATCATGCCCCGCTACTGCCTCACACTCGACCTGAAAGACGACCCGGCCCTGATTGCTGAATACGAGCGTTACCATGTAGCGATATGGCCGGAGATACACAAAAGCATAACAACGTCGGGTATTACGGATATGCAGATATACCGGTATGATAACCGCCTGTTTATGATCATGGAGACGGACGATACCTTTAGCTTTGAGCGTAAGGGATCGATGGACGCCGCCAACCCGAAGGTGCAGGATTGGGAAGATCTAATGTGGAATTATCAGCAACCGCTTAAAAACGCCGCCGAAGGCGAAAAGTGGGTACTGATGGATAAGATATTTCAATTATAAACCAAACAATATGAACCGCAAGCTACAAGTACTGGCATTAGCCTGTTTATTGATCGTATCGTCGGCGATGGCGCAAACCAAAAGGATCGGCAACGAAAC
>JAICXZ010000546.1 GCA_025934475.1 Mucilaginibacter sp.
ACTGGAACAGCCTGCAGGCCGACAAAAAGGCGATGATCACTGTAAAACCTGCCAATGGTCAGGGTTTATTGTTCCTGAAGAAAGCGCTGGTCACTTACCAGGATTCGATTTCAAAAGGTAAATCAAAAACCACGACAGACGTAACCGTGCCAGGCGAAATACTATTTGTGACCGGTGGCGACGATGCCGGTTTGGAAAAAACAATCACCTCGCTGGGCAATATGAACATCCTCAACTCATCGTTTGGTGAGTATTTGCTGATTCAAAATGCGGAGAACAATTTCTTCAAAACTGTAGACGAAAACCGCACCAGGCTTACTTTGCGCCAGATTGGGGGCGCACCCAACTTCATGTCGGGCATAGGTTCGCTGACCAATGTGTACAGCTTCAAAAACAGCGATTTTAGCTTTACACCGAAAGAAGTGGAGCTGCACTTTGTAGCTAATTACAGCAGCTTAACGCCTGGTGACCGTGGCTATTTTAATATATACCTTAACGGCATGTTGATCAGCAGCGAGCGACTGGATGCTACCGGGAAGCTCAACACTTCGGTTAGCATCAACCGTTATCAGCATCATAAATACAATACGGTTGAGGCCGAGTTCAGGATTTACCCGAGCAGCGGCAATTGTATCAACTCATTTACCAACTTTTTCGCCGAGATCGATGTAGATAAATCATATCTCGAATCAAAGAATCCGTTCATTACCAACGATCTGAGCTTCTACCAGTATCCGGAGGCATTTAATACCGGTACTACCAGGGTCGTTATCACCAAAGAGTATTCGAAATACGCAGCCGCAGCGTTGGGCGAGATCATTTATGAGTTGAATAACAACATCAACGCCAACAACTTCCCCGATTTTGTTTATTCGGATAATGTCTCTTCAAATGATCTGAAAAAGTATAATATCGTTGCGCTGCTGTCGCAAACGGATCCGCTCTTATCCAAGAGCAGCTTACCTGATGCGCCGATAAGGTTCGATGAGAAATTCAGAATTTTAAATAGCGAAAAAAATAACGAGGAGATATATCGTCTTTCGGACGCTGTTTCAAATGGCCTTGGGCAGATATTTTATGGCCGAAACAACAACGCGGTTTTGGTTTTAACGGCAACCGGAAACAGGCAGGCCGATGCGTTCCTGGCTGTTTCCAAATCGATCACCGAACAATTGTCGACCCTGTCGAGCAATATGTGTATCGCCGATGTGAATGGCAACAAGTACCTTTTCAACATCAATAAATCCAGCGAGAACATTGATTACTTTGAGACTAAGAGCGCTTTGACCCGTTTCTGGGAACAATACAACCTATACATCCTGCTCGGCATTTTGGTGCTGATATTGATGTCGTTCCTGTATGTGCGCTCAAGAGTTCAGAAATCGCAGGAGCTGTTTAACGACTAATCCCCCCATCCTCCCCTAAACTTAGGAGAGGTGTCCGCTGAATAGCGGACGGAGGGGTAGAAGCGACAATTACTAAAACTACTTACACTAATGACTATTTCGGTTCCTGAGCTTTTGGTAAGAGATGGATTCCTGACAAAAACCGACAGGAAAAATATCGAGGCTTTTGCCGCGAAGACCGAAAAGTCTTTTCTAAAGATTGCTATCAGCTACGGTTACGTATCGCGCAAAAACTATGGGCGATCACTGAACAACGCCGGTTACGAGTTTCAGTACATCCGCGAACAAGCCTGCGACGAGGCAGTTCTCAAACACATTGATCTCCCCTTTGCCGACGCTCACCTGGCCCTCCCGCTGCGTGTCGAAAATGGCAAACTGATAACCGTAATGGCCGATCCCAGCGATCAGTTGTTCCTCGATTTTATCAAGCTGACTTACGATCTCGAACCCGAGATTATCATTGCCGACGACCTCGAAATCACTTGGCTAACTCATAAGCTGCTTGGTGAGGACTATGTGAAATCAGCCACATTCGAACTGCTCAACCGCGACCCTCACAGCTCGGCGCTGGTAACATTTACCAGTCCGCAGATGATATTTTTCTTCCTGCTGATAGGTGGTTTTGCTGCCTGGTCGGTACTGAACTTCAGGCAGGCGATGATCACGGTGAACATTGTGCTGAGTTTATTCTTTTTGCTGGCTATCATATTCAAACTCTTTCTGTCGTTGGTCGGTTCGCGATTCGAGCTTTACCAGGCCGTTACCAAAGAAGAGCTAAAGCATACGCATGACGACGGCTTGCCTGTATATACCATTCTGCTGCCGGTGTACAAGGAAGATAAGCTCATCAAAAAACTCATCTGGAACCTGCAAAGCATCGATTATCCCCGCGAAAAGCTCGACGTGAAACTCCTGATAGAAGAGGATGACGAGAAAACGCTCAACGCCGTGCGCGGTCTCGATTTTCCGTCTGTTTTCGAGGTGATCATCGTGCCATATCATATGCCCAAAACCAAGCCTAAGGCTTGTAACTACGGTCTGCATTTTGCCCGGGGCAAGTACCTCACGATATATGATGCCGAGGACATACCGGATACCGATCAGCTCAAGAAGGTGGTTACCCTCTTCAACAAGTTGCCCGAGCAGTATATCTGTGTACAAAGCGCGCTTAACTACTTTAATCGCAACGAAAACTTCCTGACCCGGATGTTTACCCTCGAGTATTCCTACTGGTTCGATTATATGCTGCCTGGGTTAGATACCCTGGACATTCCCATCCCGCTTGGCGGCACCAGCAACCATTTCAGGATGGACGCGTTGCTTGAACTTGGCGCATGGGATCCGTTCAACGTAACTGAAGATGCCGACCTTGGCGTGCGTGCTTATGCCAAGGGTTATAAGGTGGCTATCGTCAACTCAACCACTTACGAGGAGGCCAACAACGAACCCATCAATTGGATACGTCAGCGCTCGCGGTGGATCAAGGGTTATATGCAAACCTACCTGGTGCACATGCGCAACCCGCTGCGGCTCATCAAAAAGATAGGCCTGCGTGGATTCCTCGGGTTCAATTTCTTCGTGGGAGCTACACCACTTACGTTTTTGGTTTATCCCATATTGCTCGTCATATTCCTGGCTTACGTCATTTTCGATATATCGTCCATCAAGCTGCTGTTCCCGGATTGGGTGCTGTTCGTGTGCATTTTTAACCTTATGGTGGGTAATATCCTGATGATCTACGTGAACATGATGGCCGTATTTAAGCGCCGTTTTTACGAGCTTATTTTATTCGCGATAGCAAATCCTATTTACTGGCTGCTGCATTCGGCCGCTGCGTATATGGGTCTATACCAGCTGGTGGTGAAACCCTTCTATTGGGAAAAAACCAACCACGGCCTCAGTAAAGTAAACAGTGCAACCAACGTGATCAAATAGTGCAAAAGCGAACGCTATATCTCATTGTCCTCACGCTGCTGCTGGCAGGGTACTACCTCTTTTTGGGTACATACCTGCACAACCTGGGTTACCACAACCTGGAGTCGCTGTTTTACTCGGAGAAGAATAAGATACTGTTTGAAGGCGTGGGCAACCGTCTTAAGGTGATGGGCCTTACTGCGCCGATCCTGCCGTTTTATG
>JAICXZ010000193.1 GCA_025934475.1 Mucilaginibacter sp.
AGGGAACAGCCTTTTACAGGCACAAACTGCAAAAATCCGCATTCCTTTATGTCAAACATGAGGATGATAAAGGCACGCACTCCGCACTCTACTATGTTTACAAAGGCAACCATGAATTATCACCGATACACATCAGCTGGATCGTCCTGCTGGCAATCCCGGTTCTGCTGGTTGTAATTGCCTACATGTTCCGCAAGCTGATCATTGTCGCCGTCATCATCTTTATCATCTTTGTTTACTTTAATTTCCACCATGGCCTCGGAGTCGGAACATTTTTCGAAAGCATCATTGATGGGCTGAAGGGGATGTTTAAGGGGTAGCTTTTGAGTTGATTGAGTTAAGTGGTTGATCGGGTTGATTGAGTTCAGACCTAACCTAATCCAACTCAGTCAACTTAATCTAACTCAATCAACTTAATCAACCTCAAAACGGCATTCCCACGCCAAAGTTTAACTGGAGAAAGTTGAAAGTGTCGGGATAGTTGGCATTTTTATAGGCGGTTTTGAAAGGTCCGGTGCGGAATAATTCGTCAAAGTGATTAATTAGCACCCATTGATCGGAACCGCTGAATTCCGGATCCTTGAATTTAAGCGCGGCATCAAGCCGGAAAACGAAGAATGACAGGTCGAAACGAAAACCAGTGCCAATTGCGATAGCTGTAGATGGCCAAATATTATCCAGCCTGAATTCCTCGTTCGGGTATTGCTGTTTATGCAGACGCCATACATTACCAGCATCCATAAAGAATGCACCACGCAACGGTGAACCAAAGAAATTGTTGGCTATTTTGTAGCGGTATTCGGCATTCATCACAAACTTGATCTCACCAAACTGGTCAAGATACTTAAGCCGGCTGCGGGTAACAGTATCGTTTCCATAAGCAATGCCCCTGTTAAATTGGCCGGGACCAAGTGTTCTCGGTATCCACGCCCTAATGTCGTTGGCTCCTCCTACATAAAAATTCTTCTCAAAAACCAGTTGCGAGCTGTTTCCATACGGGATACCCACACCAGGGTTAAGACGCAGAATAAATTGCTTCTCGTTTCCAAGATCTTTATAAAAACGGACATCAACCTCTCCCTTGGCATATTGTGCGAAGGTATATCCAAAAATGGTTCGCTGTCCCAGTGTGTCACGCTTGGTATTAAAAATACTGCTCAACAGTGAGAGGGTATTGCCTCCAACATCCAGCGTTCCTCTGAAGTAGATGAAATTGCGATAGGAGTTAAGCTTATTGGCATTGAGCTGGTATGTGTATTGTGAACCTGACGAAAATATCGTGCGCCCAATAAGATAATAGTAAGAATAGTAGCCTTTGCTCAATAAACTATCCTTAGCCACAGGGTCGATAATACCTTTTGAAAACTCAATATCAATAGGTGTTACCGTATGAATCTTGTCGGCTGTCTCAGTAAAATCGTACGAAATTGCATTGATGAAGCTAATGCGCTCTACCAATTGCTTCTGGAAAAACAACGAATAGTTGCTCGAGAACGTGGTATGAGGCACCCCGTATTTACCCAAAATTGGCAGATCGAACGGGAAGAGTATTTGCGGGTAAGTAACGCTGGCTCCTATCTTAAACTCCTGGTTTTCAACTGCACCCGGCACTGTAGAATTCCGGCCATTATCGAATAATACGCTATAGTTCGTTTTTAACTGAAATACGGTTGCCGACTTAAAAAGATTGCGATCCGTGAATGTATTGCCCACGTTAAACCCATAACGCCCGCCATTGAACAGGAACTCGCCTTCTATCCTGTCCGACATTTGCTTCAGAGGCACCGGGTCTATCTTCTGATTCAGCCTATTGGTGCTGTCCGGTAATTTATCGTAACTGGGGTTCGGGACATTTCTAAACACATTCAGTTCGGCCAGGCGCGACGTTGTGAGGTTTTGCCTGTCGATGTTATAAAGATCGCCCTTCTTTTGAAAATTATAAATCTTGATGATCCAGGGGTGAAACTTATGCGAATAGTCAACAAACATAAATTGCGAATCCACTTTGACAGTATCGGTCTTGCCAAAGTCACGACCACTGCTATTGGAGATCGTTACGATGGTGTTATTGATCTTGTAAATCGGATGCGCCGCTTTTCCAGGCGGATTATCTACGATCATTTTGATATCCACCTGGCTGTTGTGTAAACTAGTGTCTACGTCGTAAGTAACATACTGCCTCAGGAAATCGAAATAACCATTGCGTTTCATCAGCTGGTAAATCCCATCACGGTCATAAGCCAGGCTGTCCATATCGTACCGGCCACCTGTTTTAATATGCGATAATTGTGCCTGGTTTGCCCGGTACAGACCCTGTACCTTCTTATCGGCAATACTATCCTTGAAGCCCCTGATATGGAACATTGGCCCTTCTATCGCGGTGAATACCAGTTCGGCCCGCTTATTTTTCACTTTGATGGTATCTGTAACGGTGGCTTTGAGGTAGCCTTTACTACGCAGGAATTTTTGTATCTGGTCGCGAGAAAATTCAACCAATGCGGTATCAACAATATTCGGCGGTTCACCTACATCTTTTTTGCCATTCTTGCTAAACAGGTAATAAAGCTGCAGGTTGAAACCGTTATTAGGCTGCTGTTCTTTGTCGACGTAGTTTGTTGCTGCTTCTTGAAAATCTTTGTCAACTCCATGCAGCGTGATCTTGCGCACAAGCGCCTGGTTGTCCTTGAGCCGCCGGGTTAAACTGCAGCCGGAAACCAGAAAGACGAGAAGAATACTTAATATTGTAAGGCGGTACCCCTTTTTACTATTATATGCTTTCAAAATCTCAGATCAATTCATTAAAGTCATTACAACAAAAAAAGTTTCGCCGCGAACAAGGTTTTTTCCTTGTTGAGGGCCATAAATCGATCGCCGAATTTGTCGATTCGCCTTACCGGGTCGAGGCCGTGTACCATACTCCTGCATTCGATTCAAAAGTGCTGAAATTATCCCAAAAAATAAACTCGTCTGAAATTTCAGCTACAGACCTCGAAAAGATAAGCAGCCTCAAAACTCCACAGGACGTTATAGCGAAAATTGAAATCCCCGAATGGCCCGCCCTGACCCAAAATGAATTGACTGGCCGATTTTCTTTGGTGCTGGATGGCATACAGGATCCGGGCAACATGGGCACCATAATCCGCATTGCAGACTGGTTTGGCATTCAGCATATTATTTGCTCGGAAGATACTGTTGAAGCTTACAATCCAAAAGTCGTTCAGGCAAGTATGGGTTCGCTTGCGCGGATGAAGGTTTATTATATTGATCTTGCTGGTTTCCTTTCCAAAATCAAGCTGCCAATATTCGGCGCTTTACTTAATGGAGAGAATATTTACGCCACTGATTTTGGCGCCGAGGGCCTGATTGTAATGGGCAATGAAGGTAATGGCATCCGCCCCGAAATAGAAAAATTGGTAAGCCAGGCAATCACCATTCCGCGCATCGGGAAGGCCGAATCTTTGAATGTAGCTATAGCCACCGCACTGTTTTGCTCTGAAATTAGCAGAAAAGCGATAAAATAAGTTGCCAGCCAATAAATAATTACTATTTTTGCACTCCTTAAAATTAGGGTCGAATGGCCGAGTGGCTAGGCAGAGGTCTGCAAAACCTCCTACAGCGGTTCGAATCCGCTTTCGACCTCGAGGTTTACAACATTAAAATTACGACACCATGGGCGTTACACGTTTGAAAAGAAAAGACAGAAGAAATAAAACTTTTTCTCGTTTGGAAGTACAAGGCCTTAAACTGGCTACCAACATTGAGTTGGGCAGCCGTTCGGCAGAGCCAAAAAACAGCCAGTTGGATAAAAACAACGCGGCTATTGCCAAGGCTTTAGGTAAATAATTTACCCCATGTAGAGACGCAATATTTTGCGTCTCAGGATGAACGATATTTCAAGAGACGCAAAATATTGCGTCTCTACGTTTTTCAAATCCTGTTTGCTTTAGGCAGACAGGATTTTTTTATTGATCCTGCTGATCAATCCCGGCCCTTCGTAAATAAACCCGGTGTATAATTGTACGAGCGTAGCGCCTGCTTTTAGTTTGTCCAATGCATCCTGTGCCGAATGTATACCTCCTACTCCGATGATCGGAAATGCTCCATTCGATTTTTGCGACAAATAGCTGATAACCTCAGTTGCGCGCCCGGTCAGCGGTCTGCCACTCAACCCACCTGCTTCGCCAGATTTTTCCGACTTCAACCCTTCCCGTGAGATAGTCGTGTTCGTCGCAATCACGCCAGCAATTTTCGTTTCTTTTACAATTTCTACAATATCATCCAATTGTTCATTGGTCAGATCGGGAGCTATTTTGAGCAAGATCGGTCTGCTGATGCCGTTTTTGGAATTCCGCTGCTGAAGGGTATTCAGGATATTCATGAGCGGCTCTTTTTCCTGCAAAGCGCGCAAGCCGGGCGTATTAGGTGAGCTTACATTCACTACAAAATAATCCACTACATCAAACAGCCTGTCAAAGCACTTAATGTAATCATTAACAGCATCTTCGTTTGGCGTAACCTTGTTTTTACCGATGTTGCCGCCTATGATCAATCCTTGCTGCGCATGTCTGGCATTGCGGCGATAAGCGGCAATATTCTCGGCCACCACATCCATGCCCTTGTTGTTGAAACCCATGCGGTTTATCAGTGCCTCGTCAGCCGGAAGCCTGAACATGCGGGGTTTATCATTGCCTGGTTGAGGCATCGGTGTAACGGTACCCACTTCAACAAAACCGAAGCCCAGGTTAGCCATTTCGCTAATCACCTCGGCATTCTTATCAAAGCCAGCGGCGAGTCCAACAGGATTTCTGAATTTCAATCCAAAACCTTCCTTCTCAAGCCGCTTGTCGCGAAAATCCCAAATCATCCGGCTTATTCCCGAGCCTCCCGGCATGCGGTTAAAGCGTTTCAAATTACGGGTTACGAAGTAATGCACCTTCTCAGGGTCGAACCGGAAGAGCAGGGGCTTGATCAGTTGATACATGCCGCGAAGTTAGTTTTTTTGGTGGCAAGCTAAAAGCGGAAAGCATAAAGCTGAAAGCACAATTCAATGTTACTTTACGTTTTGTTGACCGGATTCCAAAAGCTTTCAGCTTTGGTCTTTAAGCTTTCAGCTCAAAAACGGTATCTTTGCGCCCAAATGATTGCTATTAATAATCTTACGTACGAGATAGGTGCAAGGGCTCTTTATGATGAAGCCGATTGGCATATAAAACCGGGTGAAAAAATTGGCCTTATTGGCGCGAACGGAACAGGCAAAACTACGCTGCTCAAAATGATCGTTGGCGAACTGAGGCCAACATCAGGTACCATATCCAAATCAAAGGACCTGACCATGGGCTACCTGAACCAGGACCTGCTCTCCTACTCGTCCGAAAAAAATATTCTGCATGTGGCAATGGAGGCTTTCCAGCGTCAAAACCAGTTGCACGACGAAATAGAGAGCCTGCTTAAGAAACTCGAAACAGATTATAGCGAAGACCTGCTTCATAAACTAAGCGACAAACAGCACGAGTTTGAACTGTTGGATGGCTACAACATCGAATACAAGGCGCATGAAATTTTAGCTGGTCTTGGCTTTAGCGAAGCTGATACACACCGCAAACTGAGCGAATTTTCGGGCGGGTGGCGGATGCGCGTAATGCTGGCAAAGATACTCCTGCAAGCTCCCGATATCCTATTACTTGATGAGCCTACCAACCACCTGGACTTACCGTCGATCCAATGGCTGGAAGATTATCTAAAGGCTTTTGAAGGCGCCGTAATCATCGTATCGAACGACCGCTGGTTCCTCGACAAGGTGATCAACCGAACGGTTGAATCACGCAAAGGCAAGCTGACGGTTTATGCCGGCAACTATACATTCTACCTCGAAGAAAAAGCCCTGCGCGAAGAGATTCAACGTGGTGAGTTTAAGAACCAGCAGGCCAAGATCAAACAGGAAGAACGCCTGATCGAGCGTTTCCGTGCCAAAGCGTCCAAAGCTAAAATGGCGCAATCGCGTATCAAAGCGCTGGACAAGCTGGAGCGGGTTGATGATGTGGATGACGATAATCCGACAGTAAATTTCAGATTCAAGTTTTCGCGGCCGTCCGGCAGGCACGTGGTGACTATCGAAGACCTGCACAAAAGTTACCCGGGGCTCGAAATTTTGAACCACGCCAATGCCATCATCGAGAAGGGCGATAAAATTGCCTTAATCGGTGCTAATGGTCGCGGTAAATCGACCTTGTTGAGACTGATCGCCGGTACTGATAAAAACTTCACGGGCAAATGTGAAACAGGTTATAATGTTACTAAAACCTTCTTTGCGCAGCACCAATTGGAGTCGCTTCATCTCGATAATGAGATATTGCAGGAACTGGTTTCATTCGCGCCAAAACATACCGAGACAGAATTACGATCAATACTAGGCTGCTTCCTGTTTACCGGCGACGATGTTTTCAAAAAGATCAAAGTATTATCGGGTGGTGAGAAATCGCGTGTTGCCTTAGCCAAAGCTTTGACAGCTGACG
>JAICXZ010000083.1 GCA_025934475.1 Mucilaginibacter sp.
ATCGTGTATAGCTATAATGGCCTTCAGGCCAGTATCGGGATCATTGCAAAAAACTATCTTTTGATGGCCAAAAGCATTCATCTGACCAAATAGTGTTTCGCTGGTGTTTTGGGCTAGCATTATGATTGTAAAAGTACCTGTTCAGGGTACCGACAAAAGTATAGGTTTTTTTGATTGCCACAAACTTAATTGCTTATTAGTTCATAAAAACGATATTATTTAACGGATCGTTATTACAATGTCGTAAAGCGATTTTAAGTTTGGGGCAATTGTGACCGATTACAACTTAACGGCAATGTTTGACCCTACCGATGCCCCGTTTTGCAAAACCACGTTAAGCGCTTTGGGCACGCCGCTAATTGTAGTTCCCGCCATCGTGACATTATCGGTAACCAGGCCGGCCTTTGCGCTATATATGGTTACCACGAACGATTTTAAATTGGAGACTGTGCCCCCGATTATGGCGATATTGCCAGGGCAAGTGTCGACTATTACTGCGGCATTGGCCGTGCCATTGCCATTGAATTTGGTGTTTTGGATTTTGACCGCACTGGTTCCCTGAAAGTTAACCATATTTTTATTCTGTCCCGCTGTCAACATGCATCCCGAAATAACCAGGTTTTGCGTATTAAAATAGGCGTGAATGCAATCGCCGGCGGTACCGGAAATATTATCGCCGCTAATGGTAATACCGTTGGAGCCTGTTCCACCGTTGATCAATATTCCTGCTCCAAGTGAGCTGGTGATGGTATTATTTTGCGTGGCACAGGATTTTGCGTCGGCAAATTCTATTGCTTCCTGGCTCGAACCGCTAAATTGATTGGCTGTAACAGTTACTCCGGAACATGCCACCACGCTGCATCCAATGGTACCGGCAGTAAAAACATTATTGCTGATGACACTATTTGTCATATGCCGAACTTCCATACACTCGGCTACCAGTTTTGCCGGCTTTGACGGCATTTTAAACGAATTACTGCTGATGGTCCAGCCAGACGTTAAAATTGCATCATTAGCTACACTTCCCCGAATCTCTGCACACGCCTCATTTACAGTTGATGCAGGTACCATACTTCTGTCTACCGCATTGTGGCTGAAGGTACCTCCCGTTGTTGATTTGGTCTCGGGATCATAATAAAACCCGATATATCCTGTATTTTGAATGGTACAATAGGTGATCGATGGATTATTGAAAGCGCCCGAAGCAATGCCATAGCCTGGAAACGATGATACGCTAACATATGATATCGACACATTATCGGCTGATATTCCAATTCCCGCTGCACCATTTGGATTTCCGGCCATGCTATTATTCCATTGCCCCACTATGCTGCCATTGGTGATGCTTGCTCCAGATGCAGCCAGGCTGATAGTGTAGGACCTGGTGCCGGTCATAGCGATTGTAGCACCATTCAGATTCAATGCGTGTGAGACAACAAGCCCCGTTACGTTGAAAGTTTTGCCGGCTAGAAGTGTCACATTACCCACGTTTAGCAGTTGCTGCAGTGCCCTGGTGTCATCATGAATACCATCGCCGTATACGCCTGCCAGTGCCTGGGCCTGAACTGTAGGCGGGGCAGATGGCGTTGAGGGAGTCGTTGGTGTAGTGGTAGCGCCTGTAGCCGGCTTGGTGGTAGTTGTACCTGTACCCGTTTTAGTCGTCGTTCCGGTTGAAGGAGTTGCAGGTATGGTGGTGCCAGTGGCCGGTTTGGTGGTAGTTGTACCAGTACCCGTTTGGGTTGTGGTTCCGGTTGAAGGAGTTGGAGATTTAGGGGTTACCTGTGCAGTTCCCTGACCGCTGACAGCACCACTTTTTGCAGTATCAACGGCTGGGGTTTTACCGCTGGCCGCTGACGCAGTTGAATCAATGGTTTTATTTGTTGTTTTGGTCGAAATGGGTTCGGTTGGAACTATTTCATCCTTTTTGCAGGAAAATAAAGTGGCGAAAAACACCAATCCCAAAAGCACTGTAATCCTATTCATTCGGAGTTTAAATTAACCTGGTAGATATGGTTGTTTTATACCCCGCGCAACGATAAATAGTTACATTATTGATATAATATTTTTGTTTTAGTTAATTTTTCTAAGCCAATAACCTAAAAATATTTCCAATATCCAGAAAAGCGACTATAGATAATATTCATAAAAAACTACAAACAAATAAGTTATGAAATTCCGATTCTTAAACCATCGCGTTGACAGCACATTAAACAAAGTTGCCGTGTTTAAAATCGATCCTATTCCAATACGGGACATAGAATAGAAAAGCCTGGCAGCTTAGCTACCAGGCTTTTGAAGATTATATGTGGGAAATATTTATTGCGGTAAGCTGATATTTGTTCCCAGTATCCCGCCGTTCAACAGAACCTGAACCAGCGTCCTTGGTACACCTGTTATGGTGACACCCGATAGCCCCACGTTGTCGGTTACCAAACCGGCTGTTGAGTTATATACATTAATAGCACATGACTTGAAGTTTGACACCGAACCGCCGGTCATTGTTATACCGCCTGGGCAATTATCCAGTTGAAGTGCCGTATTGCCAAGTCCATTGCCATTCATAGTTGTGTTTACAATTTTAACGGCGCTTGATTGTTGCAGTTCTATACCGTAAGGGCTTGCTATGGTTGATGATAATTTACAGCCTGATATGGTAAGATTGATTGTTTTCTTATAAGCATGGATACCTGCCTGTGCTGCCCCCGATATTACATCGCCGTTCAACTGTATTCCATTACTACCGGTACCGCCGTCAATCAAAATCCCATCGGCATATGAACTTAATATCTTGTTGTTCCAGGTTTTGCAGTTAATACAGTCGGCAAATTCAATTCCCTCCAGTTTGGTTGCACTGGTTGTATTGTTCTCGAGCACGTCACCAGTGCAAGCAACCATGCTCAGGCCCATGCTACCGGCGGTAGTAACATTATTTGCAATGTAAGAGTTATTACAAAATCTTATCTCAGCACATGCACCTGTCCAGCTGGCAGGCAGTACCGGCATTTTGAGGATGTTGTTGGTAATGGTCCAGTTGGTTGTGGTAACGCTTGAATTGTTTGCGCTTCCACGTATACCCAGGGCCATTTGTGTCACAGTAGATGCTGGAACCATGCTACGGTCTATAACATTGTTACTGAACACGCCACCATGGGTTGCGGCACTTTCGGCATCGTAAAAATAGCCAATGTAGCCTGTGTTCGAAATATTACAGTAAGTTACCTTTGAACCATTTACCGCACCGGCAACGATCCCGTAAGATGAAAAATTAGCAATATTAACATGTGAAATCGAACAGTTATTAGCCAGTACGTAAATTCCGCCGTATCCGCTTGGATTGCCAGGCATATAGCTGCTCCATTGTCCTTGAATTGTACCGTTGGTAATGCTTACGTTTCCGCCTCTTACCCACAGTGCAAACCCGTAACCGGTATTGGTAAAGTTGATGGTAGCACCATTTAAATTCAGGGAATGTGTTACTGTAAGATCGGTTACATTATAAGTTTTTCCTGCAATCAGGGTTACGTCACCTGCGTCAAGCTGGCTCTGGAGTGACCAGGTATCATTGCCGGCATAGGCATCGGTTTTGGCAGTACCGGCCTTTAGCGCTGCCGTGTGTATGCTTGGGGAATCAGTTGTTTCAGGTGTAACATTGTCTTTTTTACAAGACAATAAGAAGTTAGTCAGGATCAGGCATAGCGATCCCCAAAGTGCTGCTTTTTTCATTTTTTTAGATAATAATTTAAATTAATCAGGTAGCTGCCTTGCCTTTTTTCGTTTTGAAAGGTGGCAAAAAATTAAAATGTTAGTTTGACAATTAAATAATCCTGTGTAATAATGATTGCCCCTGCGAGAGAGCGGTAAATACTGCTAATTAAAACCGAACGTTAATTATAATTACAGGTGATATTGACTCTATAACTGGCCGGAGAACCCGACCCACCTGTGGGTAGACTTTTAAACCCTTTTTCCAAGAGGCCAATGTTTGTTGAACCCCTTTTATCGATAACCTAACCGCTCTTCTAATCCGTGTCTTCACTTTAAATCCTATTAATCAGGAATTGTGGATTTTAACGTTACTAGCGTTGGCAAGGTTACCCTGACAGTCAAATTATTTTAAACTATTGAGAAATAATTTAATCTTTACGATATTTTATAATTATTTCAATTAAAATTATATATGATTATATATACCATCATATTTGACTCTACCGGCATAACTAGCCTTACTTTTGGAACACCAAAATCCAATTCATGAAACAATAAAGAAATATTAACCGACTTCGGTTATATTATTCCTTTGTGAATAATAAAATGTTATTTTTTGACATTCAATAGGGGTAAGCAGCTAAAATAACGGAGCATCTTCTTGCTTTATTGCGGGGAGGAAACTCAAAACGGCATCGCTCAGAAAGTAAACCCCGAGGTTGAAACCGGGTATATGCCTAATTTGGCAGAAATTTATTGCCCTCTTTAATCCATTTTTATGTAAACAAATCCTCTATTCTGCCGGAAGTGGGTCAGCGTCTTCAAAAAAACATAACTTTGTTTTCGTCGGATGAAGAGTCTTGCTTACTTAAATAAATTCCTTTACAAATACCGCTGGCGACTGCTCCCAGGCATTCTGTTTGTCATCATATCCAATATCTTCGGCGTATTTACAGCATCGGTAGTGCGCACGGCCGTCGATATGGTGACCGACAACACACCACTTTACTCGCTTTTTTCAGGCTATCAAGCCCAGTCTTCCATTTTGGCGCAGTTAGGCTCCACTACACTGCTTTTCGGCATCATCGTTCTTGCCCTTTCGCTGATACGCGGAGTATTCCTCTTTTTAATGCGGCAAACCATTATCCTGATGTCGCGGCATATCGAGTACGATCTTAAGAACGAAATCTATAATCATTATCAGCAGCTCTCTCTTGCTTTTTTCCGCCGCCACAACACCGGCGACCTGCTGAACCGTGTGACAGAAGACGTAAGCCGTGTGCGGATGTACCTGGGACCGGGCATTATGTATACCATCAATACGGTCACTCTATTCATCATTGCCATCTGTTTTATGGTGACCGTAAATGTCAGGCTTACCGTATTTTCCGTGCTACCCCTTCCTATCCTGGCGTTTACTATTTACTATGTAAACAGCATCATTAATTTCCGCAGCGAGAAGATACAGCAGCGTTTATCGGCACTTTCGAGTTTTGTGCAGGAGAATTTTTCAGGCATCCGGGTTATCAAATCCTATGTAAGGGAAGATTTCGTTCGTGAAAATTTCGCAATAGAAAGTGAAAGTTATAAAACACACTCCATGGCCCTTGTGAAAGTGCAGGCTATGTTTTATCCCCTTATGCTTTTACTTGTAGGTGTTAGCAACGTTATTGTGATATACGTGGGCGGCATGGAGGTGATGAAAGGCAATATCACACCGGGCAATATTGCTGAATTTATAGTCTACCTCAACCTGCTCACCTTCCCCGTAATGGCTTTGGGTTGGGTAACATCATTGGTTCAACGAGCTGCGGCATCTCAAAAAAGGATCAATGAGTTTTTGGACCAAAAGCCAGATATCGTATCCCCCAATGTTGCTGCACAAACCATACAGGGCCAAATCCGCTTCGAAAATGTCTCCTTTATTTACCCCGATACCGGCATACAGGCGCTCAAAAATATATCTTTTACAGTTGAGCCCGGCGAAATGGTGGCCATCATCGGTCGCACAGGGTCCGGAAAATCGACCATTGCCAATCTGATCATGCGCATGTATGATTGCACCAATGGCAATATAGCGATTGATCATACCGGCATCGGCCAACTGAATTTAGACAGCTATCGTTCCCAGGTCGGTTTTGTGCCCCAGGAGGTTTTCCTGTTTTCGGATACGATAGCCAATAACATAGCCTTTAGCGCCGATAAGCTTGATATGCCAAAAATTGAACAAGCCGCGAGAGACGCTGCCGTTTACAGCAATATTATGGAGCTCGAAAAAGGGTTCGAAACGCTTATTGGCGAGCGGGGTGTAACTCTTTCCGGTGGGCAAAAACAGCGAGTATCCATCGCAAGAGCTATTATGAAGCATCCGCAAATACTGATATTTGATGATTGTCTTTCAGCAGTTGATACCAAAACCGAAGAGGAGATTTTGCGCAACCTGGGCGGTATTATGCAGGGCAAAACCAGCATTATTATTGCTCACCGGATATCAACGATAAAAAATGCCGATAAAATACTCGTAATGGACCACGGCGAAATTGTAGAGCATGGAACCCACGATGAATTGATGGAACGAAGGCAGGTTTATTTTGAGTTATACGAAAAACAGCTGCTTGAAGAGGAAGAAAACGTTTGAATCTTAACTAATACGTTAAAAATATCTTCTTTTGGCTGAAAAAAATATAACAATATCGTATTTTAATACTTGTACTTTGAAAATTTATTTATATTTATGCCGATCAAAACAACTTACAATAACTTAACATGGGTGATTTCGACAACAGAGAACGTGAAGAGGTTTATTCGAAAAAGGTGAGGGCTGGGAAGCGGACTTATTTTTTTGATGTAAAGGCAACACGATCAAACGATTACTACATTACCATAACCGAAAGCAAAAAAAGACTCGAAGACGGTGTGTTTATCAAGCACAAAATATTCCTGTACAAGGAGGATTTTGAAAAATTTGCCGAAGGTTTGAAGGAGACAGTCGAGTATATCAAAGCCAATCAGGAAGTGGTTGAGAAACGCTATGAATTCAGCGAGGCGCCTGAAGTAGCGAAAGCCACTGCTGATGACGACTTTTCATTCGACATTTAAAAGATTAACTAAACTAATGTATAAAGCATGACCTTGCCAATGGCAGGGTTTTTTAATTTATTGTTATTTGGACACTTGTTAGCCGTGTATCATATGCGAGCTCACACCCGCTACAATCACAAACAGGAAAATAATTGCATAGATTGCAATTACTATAACCGTCACAATTCCCCATAGCTTAAAAAAAGATTTCAGACTTTCGGTTGCGCGCGTTACATGGGCTGAATCCTGGAAAACTATTGCTTTTTTGACACGGTTGGCGAACCGGTACAAATAAAGCGGGAAGAAAAAGTACAGAATATCCAGCAGGATGTAAAGTATACTGACGAAGCTGCCACCGATACCGACCGGAACACCGCTGTTAGAGGGCATCATTCTTGACATGAGAGTAGTTGTTGTGCCTATCATCAGTGCCACGATGAGGATCAACACACAAAAGATAAATCCGACAATGCTTAAAAAAGAGGCCCATTTGGCCGCCTCACGCAAATAGGTTTGTGCCTCAGGGCTTAATATCAAAGTGGGCCCGGAATTTGGTGTCGGCGCAGGTTGGGTTTCGGTTTGAGTGGTATCCATGGACTCAGATATAAGTTTATCTAAAGTTAGAATACTGGGATACGAAAACCAAATAGTTTACACCTGTCACACTAACCCTGATTTAGTGATGAACCACGGCATGATGCATTACCGGATACATGATGACCAAGGCGATACTGAAATAAATAATAAGACCGGTAACATCCACCAGTGTCGCAACAAACGGCGCCGATGATGTAGCGGGATCAAATTTGAGCTTCTTTAATAAAATAGGAAGCATCGAACCGGCCAGTGATCCCCACAAAACGATGCCGATAAGCGCAATTCCAACGGTTAAAGCTATAAGCATGTGGTATGGCCCGTAAATGTCGCTAAATTGGGACCATATCGATATCCTTAGGAAGCCAATAGTGCCCAGAATTACACCGAGCATTATCCCGGATAATATTTCGCGTCGCATCACACGCCACCAGTCAGAAAGCGTAACTTCACCCAAAGCCATGGCTTGTATGATGAGTGTTGATGCCTGGGAGCCGCTGTTGCCACCGCTGGACATTACAAGCGGCACAAAGAAGGTAAGCTGTATCACTATCGCGATCTCGTCATTAAAATACTGCATCGCCGTGGAAGTAAGCATCTCGCTCAGGAACAGTATAATGAGCCAGCCTACGCGCTTTTTCACCAGTTTGAAAAGGTTGATATCCAGGTAGGGTTCGTCCAGCGCTTCGGTACCGCCTATCTTCTGGATGTCTTCGGTATATTCTTCATTGGCTATCCACAAAATGTCGTCAACGGTTACGATACCAAGCAGGATGTCGTGATCATCTGTCACCGGCAAAGCTACCCGGTTGTTCATCCTGAATACATTAATTGCTTCTTCCTGCGGGTCGGCGGCATGTAACGAGATCAGCCGGTTATCCATCAGCTCGCTGATGCGGGTTTGTGGGTCGGCAAGCAGTATCTCGCGTATTCTGATGTCATCCAGCAATTTACCCCCGCTATCGATCACATACAGTACGTCGATCGTTTCCGAATCCTTTCCGTACTTGCGGATGTGCTGCAATGTACGTTCAACATTCCAGGTTTTTTTGATTGTAATGTAATCGGGCGTCATCAATCTGCCTACACTATCCTCATTGTAACCCATTAAGCTCAGGGCCTCTTTGCGTTCATCGGGCGGCAGCTGATTGATAAGGACCCTTACCGTATCGGCATGCATTTCGCTGAAAAGCGAAGTACGGTCATCAGGTGGCAGCTCTTTAATGATCTCGGTGATCTTGGCGCCGGGAAGTTTCTGCAGTATTCTTTCCTGTGTCGGGAAATCCAGAATGCGA
>JAICXZ010000010.1 GCA_025934475.1 Mucilaginibacter sp.
AAAGCATTTGCGGAATTTATTTTTAGGCAGCAAAACTAAAAAATAACCCAGGTGTTACCAACTAAAGATATTTTATCAAATTTTTTTAAATCTTAATATAAATAAGTAAAATTGCAACGTTATCCTTTAAATATTTCTTGCACTAAAGAAACAAACTAAAATCCACAATACTCATTAAGTTTTGGATGTTGCATAGGCAAGTTGCAAGGTAATTTCTCATAAAAGTATTATTCCTTTTGAACTATTATTTATTCCATGTTTGATACGACTGAATTGAACGACAAGCTCGTTTCAGAGTTGCGCGAGATTGCAAAAAGCTTAGGTATTGCCGAAGCCGATGAACTCAGGAAAGCACAACTTATCGAAAATATAATGCAGCAGCAGCAACTGATTGATGCGGCCCGCGCACAACAGGCGGCTGTCAACAGTAACTATGCTGAAACCAAATCAGCTAACGCACAGGAAGGTGGCGAAAAACAGCGCAAACGTACCCGCACTACGGTAAAAGCGGCCTCAAGCAGACCGCCAAAGGTTGAGGTACCCCTTGATGATGCCACTTTATTCGATGAACCGGACGACGAAACTTCATCGGCTGAGGAAAATGACGACGAGATTCCATTTACCCCGGTAGCAGAACAAGAACCGGCGCAGGAAGACATCGCTGTTAAAGCTGATGAGCCAGTTGCCGAAGCCAGGCCGCAACGCACTGAGCGCCGTTTCCCCAATGGACAGCCTCAGCAAAAGCAGACTGAACCGGCAATCAATCTTGATTTTGATAATGTGATCGTTAACGAGGGTGTGTTGGAAATTATGCCTGACGGTTACGGTTTCCTTCGCTCATCCGACTATAACTATCTGACTTCTCCGGACGATATTTATGTATCGCAATCGCAAATAAAATTATTCGGATTAAAAACTGGTGACACTGTTCGTGGCAGCATCCGCCCGCCAAAAGAAGGTGAAAAATACTTCCCATTAGTGCGTGTTGAAGCTATCAATGGCCGTGGCCCTGCCGAAGTTCGTGATCGTGTACCATTTGATCACCTGACGCCGCTTTTCCCATCTGAGAGATTGGAGCTGTTTACTGATATGGGCAACTATTCGACCCGTATCATGGACCTGTTCTCGCCTATCGGTAAAGGTCAGCGCGGATTGATCGTTGCTCAGCCAAAAACCGGTAAAACCATGTTGCTGAAGGATGTGGCCAATGCAATAGCCAAGAACCACCCTGAAGTATATTTGATCATCCTGCTGATCGACGAACGTCCTGAAGAGGTTACGGATATGGCTCGCAGCGTACGTGCTGAAGTAGTTTCATCTACTTTTGACGAACCGGCTGAGCGTCACGTTAAAATTGCCAACATCGTTCTTGAAAAAGCAAAACGCATGGTTGAGTGCGGTCACGATGTAGTGATCCTTCTTGACTCTATTACCCGTTTGGCTCGTGCTTACAATACTGTTGCTCCTGCTTCAGGTAAGATATTATCAGGTGGTGTGGATGCAAACGCATTACACAAACCAAAACGCTTCTTCGGCGCTGCGCGTAACATCGAGGATGGCGGCTCACTGACCATCATTGCTACAGCGTTGACTGAAACAGGTTCTAAGATGGATGAGGTGATCTTTGAAGAGTTTAAGGGTACCGGTAACATGGAGCTTCAGCTCGACCGTAAACTGTCGAACAAGCGTATTTTCCCGGCTATCGATATTACCGCATCAAGTACCCGCCGCGACGATTTACTGCTAGATCGCGAAACATTACAACGCGTTTGGATTTTGCGCAATCACCTTGCCGATATGAATTCGCAGGAAGCGATGGAATTTTTGCAGGCGCAGATACGCGGCACAAAAACCAACGAGGAATTCCTTATCTCCATGAATTCTTAATACCTTTGGCAACCTATAGATCATGGTTCATAGTTCATAGTAAATTTTTTCATGAACTACGACCTATGAACCGTGAACTAAAGAGGTTGTGCCTTTGGCTAAATGATGAAAAAACGTATTAAGAAACACGTCCCTAACGCCATCACCTGTGCAAATCTGTTTAGTGGTTGTGTAGGTATCGTATTCGCTTTCCAGGAAAACCTGACCTTTGCAGCCTACGCCTTGTTCCTGGCAGCTATTTTCGATTTCTTTGACGGCTTCGCTTCCCGTGTCCTGCAATCATTTTCGGGTATTGGGAAAGATCTTGATTCTCTGGCTGATATGGTAAGCTTTGGCTTTCTTCCATCGGCTATACTTTATGAGTTGTTTCTTGAGGCGACGCAAAGGGCGAACGTGAGCCCGTATATCAGTTTTGCAGCATTTCTCATTTCGGTTTTCTCTGCTTTGAGGCTGGCAAAATTCAATAACGACACCCGCCAGGCTGAAAGTTTTATCGGTTTACCAACACCTGCAAATGCTATCCTGATCGCATCATTGCCGATGATTCTTAACCATCATAAAAGCTTTGATCCCTTTATCTTAAACCCCTGGGGGCTGAGTGTATTTACAGTGGTGATGTGCGCACTGTTGGTAGCCGAAATACCGATGATGTCGCTCAAGTTCAAGAACGCCGATCTGCATAAGAACATTTATCGTTATTTGCTGCTGCTATTCGCGGCTATATTGATACTTTTTTTTAAATTTACCGCCGTTCCGGTGATCATATTCATATACATCACCCTATCGATAATTCAATACAAATTCTCTAATGACAAAGTTCCAAGCCGAAATTGACGTAATGCCAAAAAAGGAAATTCTTGACCCGCAAGGCAAAGCAGTTACGGGCAGTATGAAAAACCTGGGCCTCACCGAAATACACAACGTTCGCATCGGAAAACATGTTTCCCTCGAAATAGAAGCGGACAATGAAGAAGCGGCGCACGCAAAGGTGGAACAAGCGTGCAAAAGCCTGCTGGCTAACCTCATTATGGAAAGCTATAGCTTTAAAATAGAGAAAATTTAAAGTTCAGCCTCTTTCTCTGCTTTAACGCGGGTAAGCTCGCCGATATTGGTGCGGATGATTTCGTTTGCCTGCGCAAATTTGCCGGCTATAGCAGCTGGATCATTGCCTCCCGCCTTGCAAAGCGTTTCTATTTCCTGAAGTAATTCCTGCGAAATAAGCATTCCAAAAAAGCCCATTGAAGGCTTTAATTTGTGCGCCGAAGCTGCAGCTGCAGGCCAATCGGATGTATTAATAGCAGCACCAATGCTGTCGAGCATTTCGGGCGCCTGCTGCAAAAGCATGTCTATAGATTCGATAACGAACTCATTACTGCCGTCCGCAATTTCGTATAAAAAAGTAAGATCAAGATCCTGGGTCACTGACAATAGGAGTTTATAAGCGATTCAAAATTATAATTTTTTTACGTGTAAGTTGCTTTTAAGTTCCGTTTTTAACTCAAAAATATGCTTACCCAGTAACGGGTGTACAAAATCCGGCGCTATTTCTGCCAGTGGAGCCAGCGTGAACATACGGTTATGCAACTGGGGATGCGGCACTACAAGGTTTGGCTCGTCGATAATATCGCTTCCATAAAACAGAATATCGATATCAATAATACGTGAACCCCACTTTACTTCCCGCTTTCGCCCCATCATAAGTTCAATATTCAATATTTTTTTGAGGATCGTATCGGCGGGGAGTTCAGTTTTAATACAGACAACCTGGTTTAAATAATCAGGTTCATCAGTTTTGCCCCACGATTGCGTTTCATACAAGGATGAGGCTACGGATACCGGCGCGACCTCCTCTTCTATCAGATTAATTGCTTGTCGCAAATAGCCCTGCCTATCGCCCAAATTACTGCCTAGCAGTAAATAAACATCAATCATTGTTGTAACAAATATTATAGATTTGGCTCTTAATATTATACGTTAGCGAATTGCTAATTTTGCATAGATATAAAGTTTAACATAGTTAATGAAACAATTCTTCAAATTTGTTTTCGCCTCGATGGTTGGTTTCTTTCTTACAAGCCTTATCATTGGCGGGATAGTGGTGCTCCTTATTATTGGACTGATAGCGGCGGCAGGCAGCGAAAAACAAGTTGAGGTAGACCCCAATTCAATAATTCATATCAATTTTACGAACTCCATTCCGGAACGTACCCCTCGCAAAAGTCCACTCGATTTATTGGGTTTGGAAGAAAACAAGACTATTGGGTTGAATGACATACTGGCCAATATCAAAAGGGCCAAAAACGACTCAAACATAAAAGGCATTTTCCTGGACGAAAGCTACATGCTATCGGGCCAGGCGACCACCGAAGAGATACGTAATGCATTGATTGACTTCAAAAAATCAGGCAAATTTGTAATAGCCTATTCCGAAATTTATACCCAGGGCTTCTATTACTTAGCTTCGGTTGCGGACAAGGTTTACATTAACCCTAAAGGGATTTTTGAATTTAAAGGCTTTAGTTCGCAGATATCCTTTTTTAAGGGGGCACTGGACAAATTAGGAATAGAAGCCCAGGTGATCAAGGTTGGTACCTACAAAAGTGCTGTTGAGCCTTTTATATTGACCAAAATGAGCGACGCCAATCGCATGCAGGTTAACTCATACATGGGCTCGTTGTATGATCACTTTTTGACCGGAATAAGCCAGGCCCGCCATATAAGCAAAGATTCACTTTTCGATATTGCCAATAATTTAAAAATCCAGTTTCCAGAGGATGCGCTGAAGTATAAATTGGTAGACGGCTTGAAATATCGCGACGAAGTGCTGGACGAGCTAAAGAGTCGCACGGATGTTGGCGAAAAATCCGATCTGCATGATGTAGAGCTTGCTGACTACACCGGAAGCAGCAATAAGCCTGAAAAGAAAGAATCAAAGAACCATATCGCTATTATTTATGCTTCTGGTGAAATAACCGGCGGCGATGGTGACGACAATACTATCGGTTCCGACAAGATATCTGAAGCGCTCCGCAAAGCCAGGCTGGATGATAAAGTTAAAGCTGTTGTTCTGCGCGTTAACTCGCCGGGAGGTAGTTCACTGGCGTCGGATGTGATCTGGCGGGAAGTTTACCTGACCAAAAAAGTAAAACCGATCATCGTTTCAATGGGCGATTTAGCAGCGTCAGGAGGGTATTATATCTCTTGTGCTGCGGATTCGATCATTGCCGAACCCAATACCATAACAGGTTCTATCGGCATCTTCGCCATCATTCCTAACTTCCAGAAATTACTCAATGACAAGCTGGGTATTACCTTCGATGGTGCAAAAACGGGTAAATATGCCGACCTGGGAGACGTTACACGACCGCTCTCACCCGAAGAAAGAGCCATTCTGCAAAACAGCGTCAACCGCGGATACGACGAGTTCACCAAAGCTGTAGCCGACGGCCGCCATAAAACACAAGCTTACATCAACAGCATCGGACAGGGGCGTGTATGGACCGGCGAACAGGCCATCAAAATTGGCCTGGTTGACCGTTTGGGAAATATTAATGACGCCATCAAATCAGCTGCTAAGAAAGCCGGCGTCAAAAATTACGAGGTTGATGCTTATCCTGAGCAAAAAGGTTTATTCAGCAAAATGGGTAACAATTTGAGCGAGGAGATGCACACCAGGGCAGTAAAATCTGAGCTCGGCGAAAATTATGTGTACTACGAGCAGCTAAAAAATCTCACCAAAATGCTGCGCACACCGCAAATGCGTATGCCGTACGATGTGGTGATTCATTAAGATCATAGTTCACAGATCATAGTTCATAGTTGATCGTAATTTAGTTCGACAATCAACCGCTATTTTGAACTTGAGCAGAATTTGCCGCGAACAATGAACCATGAACTACAAACTATTCGTACTTTTGGGCTCGATCCATGGAAAATAAACCGATAGCCCGCACGCTCCGCCTTTTATCCCAGTTAATGGAACTGCATGACGAGAATCCGTTCAAGATCAAGTCATTGGCCAATGCTGCGTTTAAGGTGGACAAGCTTCCCTTCCCCATTGCTAAGAAAAGCCTGGCGGAGATAGAGAAGATCGACGGCATCGGAAAAAGTACTGCAACCAAAATCGTGGAGCTAATTGAAACGGGCCATATTACCGATATGCAAACCCTGCTTGACAAGACGCCGGAAGGTATTGTCGAGATGCTGGGTATCAAGGGTATCGGCCCGAAGAAAATTGTGACGATATGGAAGGAGCTGGGCATCGAAACCGTTGGCGAGCTTTATTATGCTTGTAACGAGAACCGCCTGATTGAAGCTAAAGGCTTCGGGCTTAAAACCCAGGAGGAAATTGCCAGGATCATCGAATTTAAGATGGCCAGCAATGGCAAGTTCCTGTATGCCCGCATTGAATCGGAAGCCAATGAGCTTTTCCACAAGTTTAAGAAGCTGCTGCCAGATGCCTTATTAAGCTTTACCGGAGAATACCGGCGTTGTGCAGAAATCATAACAGAACTTTCGTTCTTAGTTGGAACAACAAACGTAGCAACTGCAATTGATTCTTTGGCCAAAGCGGAATTATTAAAGGATACCGCAACCACAGATCAGGGCTTAACTGGCGAGACGGAAAACGGTTTACTGGTTAAAATCTCGGTCGTCCTGGCGAGTTTATTTTATAGTGAACTTTTCAAACAAACGGGAACCAGCGAGTTTATCAAGGCCATTTCTCCAAAAATCGAAAATCATATTGCAGACGCAGAAAGCGAAGATCAGATATTTGAAAGAGCCGGCCTCGAATTCATGCTACCTGAACTCCGTGAGGATGATACTTTTATCGGGAAAGCGGCGGCTCAGGCTTTGCCAACACTAATCACTTATGCTGACCTCAAAGGCACCTTGCATAACCACAGTACCTGGAGCGACGGCGTGCACACGCTGGAGGAAATGGCGCTTTACTGCCGTGATGAGCTCAAATTGGAGTACCTGGGCATTTGCGATCACAGCAGAAGCGCGTTTTATGCTAAAGGACTTGAAATAGAGCGCGTTTTGCAGCAGCACGAAGAGATAGATCATCTGAATAAAAAGTTGGTTGGCTTTCATATTTTTAAAGGAATAGAGTCGGACATTCTGGGCGACGGCTCACTCGATTACCCCGAAGAGATATTGCAACGCTTCGATTTCATTGTGGCCTCGGTTCACTCCAACTTAAAAATGGATAGGGAAAAAGCTACGACGCGTGTTATTAAAGCCGTCGAAAATCCGTATACTACTATATTGGGGCACCCAACCGGCAGGCTATTGCTGAGTAGAAAAGGTTACGAATTGGATTTCGAAAAAGTAATTGACGCCTGCTCGGCCAATGGCGTAGTTATCGAAGTTAACGCTAACCCACTTCGGCTCGACCTCGACTGGCGCTGGCATCAATATGCCCTTAACAAAGGCGTAAAATTGTCAATCAACCCTGACGCACACCGCAAAGAGGGCTTTTTGGATATGCACTATGGCGTTTTGGCTGCCCGGAAAGGCGGTTTATATAAGGAAATGTGCCTCAATGCCCTTTCCCTGGAAGAAATCAAAAAAGTTTTCGAATTAAAGAAAAACAAAACATTAAACCATTCGACCGTTCAACAAGGATAAATCCGAAATTGAAAATTCGAAATCCGAAATAAAAACATGCTGGTAGAAAAGGTACGCGCCATAAAAAAATCACAAAAAACACCGGTAATACTGGTTATCGGCGACCTGATGATAGACCATTATGTATGGGGCGATGCAACCCGACTATCTCCCGAGGCTCCAGTACCTATCGTCAACGTCAAAACCGAATCCACTACCCTGGGCGGAGCAGCCAACGTGGCCCAAAACCTTGTGGCACTCGGCGCCAAAGTAACGTTGGGAGGTGTAATCGGCGCTGATTCTTTTGGGGTGAGGGTAAAAGAGATCATGGCGCATGAGGGTATTTCTACAGAAGCGATTATTGAGGATAAGCAGCGTCCGACAACGGTTAAAACCCGCGTGCTTGCCGGGAGTCACCAATTAGTACGGGTTGACAGAGAAATAACAGATCCCATCCGAAGCGAACTGGAGGATGAACTGGTCAATAAACTGGATCATTATATTAATGAGGCCGATATCGTGCTTTTTTCCGATTATGGTAAAGGTTTATTTTCGCCCGCGTTTACGCACCGCTTACTCAAACTGGCCAAAAGCAAATACAAAAGAGTGATCGTTGATCCTAAGGGGCTCGATTATTCGAAATACAAAGGCGCATTTATTATAAAGCCGAATCGCAAAGAGCTTGCCGAGGCGGCAAAAACTGCTTCGATTAAAACGATCGAAGACCTGCAGCAGGCGTCCAAAGTTATTTTTAAACAAACGGCAGTTGAATACCTCGTTGTTACTCTTTCGGAAGAAGGCATGGTGATTGTAGATGAGCTGAGCTATAAGCTGTTACCGGTAAAAGCTACAGCTGTTTTTGATGTAACCGGCGCGGGCGACACCGTATTGGCAACAATGGCCTATTTTATAGCTTCAGATTTTAGCATAGAAGAAGCTTGCGAGCTGGCAAATCATGCTGCTGCTATCGTCATCAGGCAAGTAGGCAGTGCCACAACAACTATAGAAGAAATTATACAGGATATAGAGAACAGAGATTAGAGACCAGGCGAAAAGAAATTGACAGTTCACTATTGACTACTCACCATTCACTAATTCAATAAATCAATAAATAAAACATGGTTATTGGAGAATTAAAAGATCATCAGAATTTGATACAGAAGGTTATCGATACACTTTCAAGTGATATTGAGACAGCCTGTAAAATGATGGTCTCGACCTTAAAGAACGGAAACAAGGTATTATTGGCCGGTAACGGGGGCAGTGCTGCTGATGCACAACATATTGCGGCCGAGTTAAGCGGCCGGTTCGTGAAAGAGCGTAAGGCTTTGCCGGGTATTGCTTTAACAGTTGATACTTCGGCACTTACTTCAATCGCCAATGACTACGGTTATGAGCATGTTTTCTCGCGCCAGGTAGAGGCGTTCGCTCAGCAAGGCGATTTATTTATCGGCATATCCACCAGCGGTAATAGCCAGGGCATTCTGAATGCGCTGGAAACCGCAGGTAAAATAGGCTGCAAAACATTAGGTCTTTCGGGCCGAAACGGCGGGAAGATGAATGGTCTTTGCGACCTGAATATTATTGTACCATCAGATGTGACCGCCCGCATCCAGGAAATGCATATTCTGATTGGACATATCCTTTGCAAAGCGGTTGACGAATCATTTTAACAAATGAAACACAATATCGAAAAAACACTCCTCGGCAAAATATGCGACCTTCCTGGACTGAAATCGCTGGTCTCTTCGTGGCAAAGTGAGGGGAAGAAAGTTGTGTTCACCAACGGTGTTTTCGATTTGCTGCATATCGGGCACATCACCTATATGGCGAAGGCATCGGAACTGGGCGATAAACTGATTATCGGTCTCAATTCGGATAGTTCTGTTAAAAGAATCAAGGGCGACGACCGCCCGGTAAACGATCAAAATAGTCGCGCGGCGTTATTGGCGGCCTTGTTTTTTGTCGATGGCATTGTTGTATTTGAAGAAGATACGCCGCTGAACCTCATTTCTACGCTCCTCCCGGATATTTTGGTTAAAGGGGCCGATTACGCAATTGAAAACATTGTTGGCGCAAAAGAGGTGATTGCCAATGGTGGTGAAGTGAAGACTATCGATTTTGTTGAGGGATACTCCTCCACTTCCATCATAAAAAAAATACGCAAACAGATAACTTAAACGGCATGAAAATATTGGTTATCCGTTTCAGTTCGATGGGCGATATCATCTATACCACGCCTGTGGTACGTTGCCTCAAAACGCAATTGCCGGATGCCGAAATTCACTTCCTCACCAAACCTGCGTTCAGGTATATTTATGATGGCAATCCCTACGTTGATAAATTACTGCTTTTAAAATCAACGCTGTCAGAAACTATAGCTGAGATCAAAGCTGAAAAATACGACCATATTGTCGATTTGCACAACAACCTGCGTACATCGATCATCAAACTCAAAACGGGGATCAAATCATCGACCTACAAAAAGCAGCCGATCCGTAAATGGCTCAGCCTCAAATTCCGCTTAAAACTGGTTGAGCCTATTCACCTGGTTGAACGCTACATGAAGGCGGTTAAGGTTTTGGGTGTAAAAAATGATGGGAAGCCTATAGATTACTACATCAAAGCTCAGCACGATCTTGGGAAATTGCTTCCAGAATCGCATCAGCAAGGTTATATCGCTTTCGTCATCGGGGCAACGCATTTTACCAAGCGCATGCCCAATGAGAAGATTGCCGAAATTTGTAGCAACATCAAATATCCAATCGTTCTATTAGGCGGTGAAGATGTAAAAGCTAACGGAACCCAAATTGCAGGAGCCGTTGGATCAAGTATCTACAATGCATGCGGAATCACCAAGCTGGATGAATCTGTTTTCCTGGTCTCGAAGGCAAAACGGGTGCTGGGTTTCGATACTGGCCTTACCCACATCGCGGAAGCATTCGATGTCCCCATCGGCTCTATCTGGGGCGGGACTGTTCCTGAATTACTTGGTGTACAACCATATATGGTAAAGGACGCTGAGGTAATCGGCATTGAGCTCTCATGCCGACCCTGCTCAAAATTCGGACTGGAAAAATGCCCTCTCGGGCATTTTAAATGCATGAAGGAAATTCCGGACCAATGGGTTGTGGATTTCGCTAATAAATCCTAATTATTATATTAGCATCCAAAACCTTATCATTCATGAAAAAAATCTTACTGCTGTTTTCTTTTGTTTTCTTGTCAATATGCGGCTTTGCTCAATCTGTTTCGTTTGGCGTCAGAGGGGGTATAACATTGGCAAACAACCAAATTAGAGCCGCCTCACCTGATTATCACCCTAATACCAGTCCAATAACCACATTTTCAGTGGGCGGATTTGCTGATGTCACGCGTGGCGATTTTTCGCTCGAACCGGGGATTTTCTTTAGCGGACAAGGCGGGGAAAGTAAGACGTCGCCTGGGTCGTATCAAACAGGTTATTGGCTTTCTGACTCCAAAGAAAGGCTATGGTATATTGAGATCCCAATTGACATTATTTATCACCTGCCTGGCCTTTTCAAAAATGTCTATGTGGGAGCGGGCCCTTACATCGCAACAGGTATATCCGGAAATGAGTCAATAATTGTAAGCGAAGTTTTTCCTAACAATCCGGCTCAAAACACCCGAACGACTGTTGACTACAAAGTTTTTGGCGCAGAGGGCTACCGGCGTTTTCAACTCGGGGCCAATGCTATCACTGGCGTACGGTTCAAAAATCATTGGTTAATCAATATCGGTTATGATCTGGGCTTAACATCGATAACTAATCCCGGAGAGGCCAATATTAAGGACAGCCAGTTCACGTTAAGTCTCGGTTACGCTTTTAAATGAACTTAATTTTAATTCATTAAAAACAAGTTACCATTTCTTCTCTTTAAATTTATATATGAAGAAGCTTCTATTGATCCGCCATGCCAAAGCCGTACATGATTTAAGTTACGATGATTTCGAGCGACCGTTGAAACATTCGGGCTTTAAGGACGCTGAGTTTATGGCCGAAAGGCTGCTTTCGGAAAAGATCGTCCCGCAACTACTAATTACAAGTCCCGCATTGCGCACCACAGGTACGGCAAACATCTTTGCTCAGCACTTGTCGCTGGCGAAAGCTAAAGAAGATCTGCGAATATATGACGCAAGCCGGCTAACACTGTTGGATGTGATCAACGGATTTGACAACAAAAAAGATTTCATCGGACTGGTAGGCCACAACCCAACGATGGAGCAAATCATACACTATTTAACAGGAAATATTGTTGATTTTCCGACCTGCGCCATAGCCCTCATTGAATTCGAACTTAATGATTGGGCCGCAGTGAGTGCACAAACCGGCACCATGAAATGGTATAGCGTCCCCAAGGACCATCATTAATTAAGGCAATACGTCTTACCGGGCAGTGAACGGATATAGCCCTGCATTTCCATATTCAGCAAATTCATTGCCAATTGACTCATGGGCATATTGGTTTTAATAGTCAGATCGTCAATAGCCAGGGGCATTTTATGCTGATGAATGATATCAAATATCATTCTTTCCTCCGCCGACAAATCCATCGGCAACATTAATTGTTCCTTTTTGGGCTTTTTCACTCCGCTTCCTTCCCATCCAAGGCTATAAGCCAAATCGGCCGCACAGGTTAGCAAAGCAGCTTTATTATTCCTGATCAGGAAATTGCAGCCTTCTGAAAATTCATCGTCAACCCGGCCCGGAAATGCAAAAACATCGCGATTATAGCTATTGGCTATTTCGGCAGTAATTAACGCCCCTCCTTTAATACTTGCTTCAATAACTACCGTTGCATCTGCCAAGCCAGCAACAATGCGGTTTCGCTGCGGGAAATTTTCGCGATCAGGCGTGGTTCCCGAGGGATATTCAGTTAAAAGGCCGCCATTGGGGAGCATCTTTTCGGCGGTGGAGTAATTATGATAAGGATATATTCTATCGAGCCCGTGCCCTAACACCCCAACTGTTTGTAATCCCTGTTTTACACTCTCCTTATGTGCAGCCACGTCTATACCAGCCGCAAGCCCGCTTATAATCAATGCATCATACTGCTGCAGCTCTGCCACCAATTGCCGGCACAATTCGCGGCCATAGTCGGTGGCGTTGCGTGTACCCACAATACTTACCACATGCTGGCGATTGAGGTCAATGTTACCTTTAGCATAAAGCAGTACCGGGCCATCGGCACAATTCTTCAAACGTTTGGGATAATCGAGATCGGTGTAAAAGATAACCCGGATATTGTTCTTTTCGATGAATTCCAATTCATGTTCAGCAGCAGCCATAGCATCGTCAAAATCAATTGCCCCGGTACGTTTCTCCTTGATACCGGGCACTTTCATCAATTTTGATTTTGGTGTTTTAATAATTTGTTCGGCATCGCCAAATTGAGCCAGCAGAGCTTTGGCATAGGTTGGGCCTATGCTTCTGATCATGGTTAAGGCGATTTGATGCTGTAGTGACATAAGGTAATTAGTATGCCGAAAGTAGGCAATTAATTGCAATGCTCAAATTTTTAGCAAAACTTTTATTTGGCTTAGCGGCCAGCCTTAACATAAATCACTTTCTTCGTCTCGAAAAACTCCTCGCTGAAATAATCGCTTAGATCAAATTGCTGAACCGATAGTTTTGATTCGGCAATTTCCTGTTCCAGGTCTCCACCTTTGAGGTAAAGGATGCCGTTGGTTAATTTATTTGTTGATTCTTTGTAGACTGTGTCTTTCACCCAGGGATAAAAATCTTTTAGCTGCGTTACTGCCCGAGATACCACAAAATCAAATTTTCCTGGTACTTGTTCAGCACGGATATGTTCGGCTTTGAGGTTCTTCAGACCGATGGCTTTAGCAACCTCAGTTACTACTTTTATCTTTTTGCCTATGGAATCAACGAGAAAAAATTGGGTTTCAGGGAACAGAATTGCCAATGGGATGCCTGGGAATCCACCACCGGTACCTACATCGAGAACACGTTCATTGGGCAAAAATTGAATGACTTTAGCTATCCCAAGCGAATGAAGCACATGGCGTTCGGGCAAAAGATCGATGTCTTTGCGGGATATTACATTAATTTGCGCGTTCCAATGGCTATAAAGCTCCGGCAATTGCTCAAATTGCTGCTTTTGATTGGCGGTTAGATCGGGAAAATATTTGAAGATGATATCAGATGTCATCCCGGTTAAAACGGTTTATGATATTGCCCAGCAGGTATCTTGCCCTGAAAAGCTGCGCTTTTACTGTACCCAGTGGCAGATCGAGCTGTACGGCGATTTCCTCGTAAGATAACTCATCGAAATAACGCAAGGTGATCAGATTACGATAACGTGGCGGCAATCCTTCTATTAATACTTTTAACTCCTGCGTTTGCTGTTTTTTGATCGAAGTTTCTTCGGGGTTCAGAACGTCGGCTTTGATTTGGAGGGTTTTTTCTTCGCCATCATCGTCAACCATACCATGAATGGACATGGTATTTAATTTCTTTTTGCGGATGAAGTCGATACAATTGTTAGTGGCAACGCGGAACAACCAGGTGCTAAATGCATAATCGGGTTGGTATTTTTCCAGCTTTTCGAACGCTTTGGCGAAAGTCTCCACTGTCAAATCCATCGCGTCTTCCTTGTTGTTAACCATTTTGAGGGCCATAAAGTAGATGGAATCCTTGTACCTATGCATCAGGTCGGCATATGCTTTCTGGTTCCCTTCGCGAGCCTTCACCACAAGATGAAAGTCGTTTTTAGCATTCTCAGTAAAATTTGCGTTTATTTCCACTGGGTCGTTTTTATAAAAGTACCTATCAGTCCAAAAATATTCAAATAAACATAATAAACAAGGTCAAAGGCAGGCAAATACCATATTAAATTTTTGCCGTCCAGTTTCCTGAATATTTTATAGTATAAAATTAATTCGGTAATTATCCGGAACAGAAGCAGGCCCACAGCCAAAAGCGGGTCATGTCCGAATATCAAACAAAGTATTACTAATATATAAAATAAAAATCCAGTTAGTGCATCAAAACTCAACATTCTTCGATGTTTGTTTTTGTACATCTTGCCAACGCCCATATGGCGGCGCTTCTGCCGGTAGTACGTCGAAAAAGATGTTTTAGCAGGGCTATAGGTAAAAGCTTCAGGATGAATTTCGATAGCTGTATTATCAGCAGTGGCATTCTGGTTTACAAAGAGATCGTCGTCTCCAGACATCACATGCATGTGCGCGGCAAAACCTTTGTTTTTAAAGAACAGTGTTTTTGTATAAGCCAGGTTTCGCCCAATTCCCATATAAGCACTCCCTGCCAAAGCCGCCGACAGATAATTAATGGCTGTACGGATTGTCTCGAATCTAATAAAGTTGTTTAAAAAACCAGCCGTACTAATATAAGGTGAATAACCCAGGACAATTTCGGCTTTAGTTGTAAAGTTCATCGCCATTCGTGCGATCCAGTTCCTGGAAGCAGGCTGACAGTCGGCATCAGTAAATAAAAGGTATTCGTTTTTGGCGGCTTTGATGCCCATCGTTAATGCGAATTTCTTCCCGGTTTTAAAACGGTCGTTTTCGGTAACATTAACAATTTTCAGGTGTGAGTATTTGGCGCAAAAAGCCTTCAAAACCTCTTCCGTTTCGTCAAGGGAGCAATCATTCACCACAACAACTTCAAAATCCGGATAGTCCTGCTCTAAAATAGAAGGAAGATTATTGGCCAGGTTTTGTTCCTCATTCCGTGCGCTGATGATCACCGATATTGGTATTCCGGCAGTTTTCAATTCGTCTAGCGGTGCGTATCTCGACAACCTGCGGTGATAGTTGATCAGGTAAAAAAGCTGTGTTATAAAGCAGGCAAATAATAATGCGAATAAGATCCCGGGTAAATAAGCTTCCAAATCGTACTGTTTAATCGGGCAAAGTTGTTAAAAATCAGTGGGAAATTTAGGGAAAGTTGAAAAGTTGATTGAGTTGATTAAGTTAAGTGGTTGACTGACGTTTAAAAACCTATTTACCACGCTAATTCAACTTAATCAACCCAATCAACCGCTTAACTTAATCAACTTAAATAACTATTTTTGCCCGCTCATAATGAAGTTTAATTTAACAGCCGAGGATCCGTTATCAAAAGCCCGTGCGGGCGAGATCACTACCGATCACGGCACGATACAGACCCCCATTTTTATGCCCGTCGGCACTGCGGGGACAGTTAAAGCCGTGCATCAGCGCGAATTGGTGAATGATGTTCACGCCCAAATCATTCTGGGCAACACATACCATTTATATTTAAGGCCGGGGTTGGATACGCTGGAGAAAGCCGGCGGTCTGCATAAATTTAACGGCTGGGATAAACCAATCCTAACCGATAGCGGTGGCTACCAGGTGTATTCGCTGACAGAAGTTAGGAAGATAAAAGAAGAAGGGGTTACTTTCCGGTCGCACATTGACGGGTCGAAACATTTGTTTACACCTGAAAATGTGATGGATATTCAGCGTATCATCGGCGCCGATATTATTATGGCGCTGGATGAGTGTACACCCTACCCGTGTGATTACGGCTACGCACGAAAATCGATCGAAATGACGCATCGCTGGCTTAAGCGCTGTTGCAACCGTTTTGACAGCACAGAACCGAAATATAGTTATAGCCAAACTTTATTCCCGATAGTACAGGGATCTGTTTATAAGGATC
>JAICXZ010000480.1 GCA_025934475.1 Mucilaginibacter sp.
GGTCGCCGACGGCAATATATAAACCAAATTAACTATGAGAAAGACACTACTTATCGCTTTGATCGCTCTTTTGGGCGAACTGAAATCTTACGCCCAGGACAATTCGAACCTGGCAGCAACGCCGCCCATGGGCTGGAACAGCTGGAACATCTTCCAAACCAAGATAGACGAACCGCTGCTGAAGCAGATGGTTGATGCCTATGTTTCATCGGGTATGCGCGATGCCGGCTATACTTATTTTGTATTGGACGACGGCTGGATGTCGATGGAAAGGGATCAAAACGGTCAGCTGGTGGCTGATCCTAAAAAGTTCCCAAACGGCATGAAGGAGTTTGCCGACTATGTGCACTCCAAAGGAATGAAGTTCGGTATTTACAACTGCGCCGGCAGTAAAACCTGCGCCGGTTATCCCGGCACCCGTGGCCACGAATATGAAGATGCTCGCCTCTATGCTTCATGGGGCGTTGATTATTTTAAATACGATTGGTGTAATACCGACAGCCTCAATGCCAAAGAGGCTTATAAAACAATGAGCGATGCGCTAAAGGCTTCGGGGAGACCAATTGTGTTCAGCTTGTGCGAATGGGGTGGCCATAACCCATGGCTTTGGAACGGTATCGGGCAACTTTATCGTACCACAGGCGATATCAATGTTAGCTTTGTAAAACCGGTTAAACATGGCACTTGGGAAGCGCAAAGCGTGCTATCGATTTTGGATAAGCAGGAAACGATTCGTCAGTATAATCACCCTGGTCACTGGAATGACCCCGATATGCTGGAGGTAGGCAACGGTTTGACCAATACCGAAGATAAAGCGCACTTTTCATTGTGGTGTATGATGTCGGCTCCGCTGATGGCTGGTAATAACCTGGAGAAGATGTCGGATCAAACCAAAACCATCCTCACCAATAAGGATGTGATTGCGTTGGACCAGGACGCCCTTGGCGTGCAATGTTTCAAAGTATATTCGGATAAC
Source organism: Mucilaginibacter sp. (assembly GCA_025934475.1). Lineage (GTDB taxonomy): Bacteria > Bacteroidota > Bacteroidia > Sphingobacteriales > Sphingobacteriaceae > Mucilaginibacter. The sequence goes on from JAICXZ010000480.1 coordinate 977, forward strand.
GGCCTGGAAGCCTGGGCAAAACCATTATCTAATGGTGATTGGGCCATTTGTTTCCTGAATCGCACAGCTCAAAGTCAAAATATCAACTACGATTGGTCGCAGCATGCCATCAATGACGATATCTCCAAAACTAATGCTGATTTCACCAAAGCCACCTTCAAGCTCCACGATCTTTGGACCAAAAAGGATGTTGGTACCACGAAGAGGGCATTTAAGCAGGCATTGGCTTCGCATGATGTGATTGTGCTTAGGCTTGTGAAAGGTTGAAATAGTTATAGTTGAAATAGTTATAAATGTTACAAAGGTTATAGAGGTTGGGTCATCGACTATTATAACCTTTATAACATTTATAACCTCTCCAACTTCTCCAACCAAACAAAAACAACTCTCCATTCCTTTTAAATTAAAAAGGAACCATGAACGCCTATCAGCAAAAATGGATCGATGTGCTTAAGGCTGCTAATCTAAAAAACTGGCAGATTGAGCCGCTGGGTGATGATATCAGGGTAACGATGCCCAACATAACTGATCTGAAGCTGATCAGGGATAATTTGCCGGAAGTGATCGCAGCCTTCTCACTTGATAATGACGAACCGCAGGGAAGGTTGAAATTTATCTTTAAAAACGATGCTGAGTTATTTGAATACATCCTCAACCCGACCGAAGAGGACCTTAGTGAGGACGACGAACATTAACGAAGCTTTGTTTTGCTGGATATTACAGCTACGCTCAATCCCATGCAGGCGATCAGCAAAAACGATGCCCTTAACGTTGCTATCCCGGCTATAAAACCTATGAGCGGCGGCCCAATCATAAATCCGGAAAAACCTATAGTGGAAACTGCGGTCAACGCTACACCGGGCGCTATGCCTTCAGTTCGTCCCGCGGAGCTATAGATCATCGGCACAACAGAACAAACACCGACGCCGACCAGCATAAAGCCCGCGATACTTGGCCATAGGTATGGAAACAGCACCGCGACCAGGAGTCCGGCTGCAGTAAGTGTGCCGCTTATTTGCAAGGTGCGCTTCAATCCGTATTTGCCGGCGAACCAATCGGCGGTAAATCGTCCCAGGGCCATCGTACACATGAATGCAAAATAGCCGGCACCAATCCAGCCGCCCTCAGCTAATACAACTTTTTTGAAATAAACGCCGCTCCAGTCAAACATCGTCCCTTCGCAAATCATGGAGCAAAATGCGATGATGCCTAGTTTCAGAAGAGGTGACATCGTCCTTAGTCTTTCGCGAATTGTTGGAATAGCCTCGCCTTCATGCGCTGCTGCTTTTCCGCTATCATGCACCAATTTGTTCGAGCTGATAATGATTCCCGCAAAGATCATCACCATAATAACGATGAAATGATAAAAAGGAGGAATTTGCTTCCCGATCATAAATATGCCTATACCCGCGCCCGTAAAGCCGGCCATACTCCATATACCGTGGAATGAAGCCATGATAGGCTTTTCGTACATTTTTTCAGCAGCTACGGCTTGAGTATTCACTGCTATATTTGCTGCATTACCTACAAAGCCATAGCACCAAAGGCAGGCTATTAATTCGACTATATTTTGTGCTGCGCCGAGGCCAACCAGGAAAAATGCATATAAAGTGATGGCGATAATAAGCAGCTTACGGCTGCCAATTTTTGTAATGATCCATCCGGTAAAAGGTAATGAACACATTAACCCGGTTGGGATGGCAAGCAGTACGCCACCCAAAGCGGCTTCAGATAGGTGAAGTTTTTGCTGAATAGCCGGTATCCTCGATGCCCAACTGGCAAAGCTAAGCCCGGCCATAAAAAAGAAAGCAGCGACCGCTATCCTTAACGCCAGCCTGGAATTAACCGAAGTTTTGAGTGAAGCAGTATCCATTACCTCGCAATTTACTTAGTGTTAAAAATACACTAAGTTGATTTGATACAAATGTATTACATTTTATGCGAAAAGCAAATGCCTAATTTCTGGCTTAACCGCAATTGCCATCGGGCGAACAGCTTTCCCCTTCGATAACAGTCAGCGACGGTTTCGGGTTTTCGGCTTGCCATTCGGCATAGGATTTTTCTAATGTTTGGGTGAAAACAGGAACAGCTTGCGCTCCTGAAATGCCATACTTATCATTGAAAACAAAGAAGGGTACACCATGAATGCCCAGGGACTGCGCCTCGGCAATATCACTTTTAACGCCATCAGCAAAAGCATCGCTTTCAATGGTCTTTTTAACGTCGCCGGCGTCGAGACCGATTGAAACGGCGATTTCTGCCAAAGTGTCGTTATCGTCAATGTTTTTGCCTTCGGTAAAATAAGCTTTGAATAATGCTTCTTCCATCGCTTCGCCCAAAGCGTGCTTTTTTGCCAGGTGGCTAACGCGATGAGCATTGAAGCTATTGGCAACAACAGCTTTATCGAAATCGTAAGTTAAACCCACTTCCGCGGCCATTTCGGTTACATGGTTGTTCATACGGCGGGCATAATCCAGCGTCCAGCCTTTGGCTTCGGCGAGGTATTCGTTGATATTGATACTGGGATCGGTTTTCATGTAAGGGTTCAGCTGGAAGCTTTTCCACTCAACCGCAATTTCATCCTTTTGCGGGAACGCGTTTAAAGCTTCTTCAAACCTTCTTTTTCCAATATAACAGAATGGACACATAACGTCCGACCAGATTTCAATTTTCATTTTTTTCATAGCATGGTGTGCTCCAAAGCTATGCCAATACTTTGCTTTTTGGGTTAAATCGACTTTCAATTTCACGCTTCCTCGTCAGATATGATAATTTGATGACCTATTGCTATTTTGGCAAGTATATTAATATCTTTAGAAAATATAAACCACTTTACACATGCCGCATATTACACTTGATCCTGCTTTACCTGGCATTACCGGGCTGCTAAACTATCGGCTTGACACAGCTTTGCCAATCCGCCAGTTGACACAAATATTGCTGCGCGGCGAGTCAACGCTAACAGA
>JAICXZ010000500.1 GCA_025934475.1 Mucilaginibacter sp.
GTATAATTTTGATTATTGAAGGTTTTTAGGTCGGTACAATTCGTATCAACTCTGTCAGCCGCCCTGCCTATCAACTCCAGCCGTTTGGCGTCTGTCATCTGAGTTTTAAAAGAATTGATGACTAACAGTATTTCGTCGAGGTTTTTTACACTTTCCTCCAGTATTCTGGAATACACTTTTTGCATATAGGAAAGTTCGTCGGTAGAAAAATGGGGATCGGATTTAAGCAAGCTCCAGGCGTGGTTATACTGACTGACCAATGCAGCCTGCTTTTCCGTCATATCCTTGATGCGCTCGTAGTAGGCAATCACCGACTTGACCGTTTGCAGTTCCTGGTAGTAGTTTTCAAAAAGTTCTTTTTGTTTTTGTGTCTGCTCGGATATTTCCGCCAACTTCAGTTTGGATAACTGGTTTTCAAGTGCCTTTTGTGCATTCTGTAGCCAGATCGTTTGGTTCTGTAAGCGCTGTACTTCCAGGTCTATAGCCCTGATCACTCTGCCCACTGTCGAGGAAATAACCGAGCCGACGACAAACTGTGCATCAGCGCCCTGGGGCAGGGAAACCAGTATGGTAGCCGAAGAAAGCGGCAGGATCACCATATAGGTTTTCATAAGTTTTAAAAATTTGGACACAATAACCTCCTTTAGCACCGCTGAATGCGGCACTTCAACATTTTTGTGTAGTGAATAATTCTGTTAGTTAATCTTTCGGTAAATAGCCTGTTTTAAGATCAGTATGCCCTTATCCGGGTTAAAGCGGAACACCCGGCCGGTTGTGGTTTCATTGAGCAATTCGGTGGAGTTATCATAATCACCTTCGACTTTTTCCAGTTTACGTCTCTTGGGCAACAGTTTACCGTTACGAATGGCCTGGTAGCCGGTGTTGCGGGTAATGACATAGTGTTGATTATTTGTGTGGGTAAATATCAACGTATCATCTGCGATAGCGTACTCGCTTTGCGCGTGGTTGACATAGATACCATCGATAAACGATTGAACTTTTGCACTCTTGTTTTGGCAGGCCGCTATGAGAGCTATGCCGCATAGCATGATCTTCGCTTTGTTTTTCATAATTCAGTTGTTTTTAGAGGTGAGTTCCATTGCCAGCATCGCAATACCTTTTTGGATGCTGCCATACTTCGTCGCATATTGCTGAACCTTTATTTTCTCGCTTTCTTCAGTTGTATAAGCCAGATATTCCGACAGGCTAACTTCTGTACGGTAGACCTTAGAGTACTGGCCACCTAATGAAATGAATACCTCCTTGTACTTGCGTTTCGGATCATTCGCCCTGTTCATTGAAAGTATTTGTGCCTTTTCTTTATCGGTCAGTCCTAACAGTTCCTGTATAGCTTCGAATTTGTTTTGATACTTGCTTTGATCGAGCAAGATTTTGCAGTCGGAATTATTGATTATGGCCTGTTTAACGATTGGCGAAGAAATAATGTCCTCGACTTCCTGTGTTACCACGATAGCCTCACCAAAGAACTTGCGGACAGTTTTAAATAAATACTTAATGTATTCAGCCATTCCGTCTTTAGCAATGGCTTTCCAGCATTCTTCAATCAGCAGTAGCTTACGTATACCTTTAAGTTTGCGCATTTTACTGATGAACATTTCCATCAGGATGAGCGTAACTACCGGAAATAAGATCGGGTGGTCTTTTATCGCATCTATCTCAAAAACAATAAAGCGCTCATGTAACAGATCAAGGTTTTCCGTGGCGTTCAGCAAGTAATCAAACTCACCACCGCGGTAGTAAGGATTGAGCACATAAAGGAAATTGGCCACATCGAAATCTTTTTCCTTTACCTTACCGTCTTCCAGTACCTGCATATACACCTCCATCAGGTATTCGTAGAATGTGTTGAAGCATGGAAAAATGTCGGGATGTAGCGAAAGATGATCGAAATATCCAGTGAGCGCATTTGATAGCGCCACATATTCCGAACGTCTGAAGTTCTCATCGTCCTTTTTCCAAAGTGCTAAAAGCAACGTTTTGATGCTTTCCTTTTTTTCGGTATCCAATACGTCGCCATCGGTTAAGTAAAATGGATTAAAGCTGATCGGCGAAGTGTCCGAATAAGTAAAATAATAACCATCCACCAAATCGCATAAACCTTTGTAGCTGTGCCCTACATCCACCAACACCACATGCGCGCCCTGCTCATAGTAACTTCTGACCAGGTGGTTAGTAAAGAAAGATTTACCCGAGCCCGACGGCCCTAAAATGAACTTATTGCGGTTTGTCGTAAAACCCAGGTGCATTGGTTCATCAGAAATATCCACATGCACCGGCTTACCCGTAAGCCGGTCTCCCAGGCGGATACCGAATGGGCTGATACTGTCGCGGTAATTGCTTTCCATGTTAAAAAAGCAAGCCGCCTGCTCGATGAACGTATCAAAAGTATCATTCATCGGAAAATCAGCCTCGTTACCCGGCATACCCGCAAACCAAATCTGAGCCGCGCCGGCCGTTTCCTGTTTGACCGTCGCATCCATCTGCGCCATTGCCGAACCAACCAGGTTTTTCAGATCACGAATCCGAACCGGGTCAGCTGACCAACACAATACATTAAAATGCGCCTTAATCGGCAAACGCTGCCCACTGACGGCTTCATTGAGGAAGTCATTTACCGCATCCCGACTAATCGCATTTTCCCGGCTGTAACCAGCAAGGGATTGCAGACGAAGTTTCTTTGCCTCTAACTTTTTAATGGTTTTCTGCCCATCCTCAATGAAGATGTATTGGTTAAGGATATGGTTGCAGGGTAACAGGCTGCCCAGTGGCGAAGCAAAGCCAATGCTAAACTTGGTGCGATCAGTCGAGTATTTATCATAATTTATACGCGAACCGCATAAAGGCGGTAGGTCATCAGCATCAGAAAGCGTATACAGTTCGCAATGATTTCTACCGACCCTTACCTCATCCCTGATATGAATATCTTGCAGCAAAGGCTGCTCGGCATCGCCGCGAAGCATCAAGTAGCGCTCAATAACACCAGAATGTTCTGCCGTTCCTGCTAATTCATCGTCCGACAAACGTACCAGTTTAACATAGCCGCTGTCCACCAACACACGTTCAAATTGGCCTACACTGTCTAAAAAATCCTTAAACAAAACCGGGTTTACCGTTTGTTGCGGTACCATGCTTTTGCGCAGGATGTTGCTGTAAGCCGATGAGCTGAGCTTGCGGTCTTTTGGTTTTTGCGTCAGAAATATGTGACAACTGTGTTCCAGGCATTCCCGTTCGTTAAAAAAACGCTCACTGGCACGTGACAGGAAACCTTTACCCGACTTTTCAAAATCAGCCTTAAACCCGCTCTCTAGCCACCAATCCTGTTTATGAAAGATCGAACCGACAGGCAGTAAACGGATGGCCTTTACCCATGCCTGGTGATAAGCTTCATAATCGCGGTCAGACAGCGTAAAGATTTCCGGCAGGCTAACTTCGTAGCCTATGGTAATATCGCCATGTGCAGAAAGCATTGCACCGTTCTCTACCTTAGTGAGTGGTAACAGGCTTTCTATATTAATTTCCATAAGGCCCTCCAGTCTTTTTTAAATTGACAAATAGTTTCCGGGAACGGCAGCGTATCTGTTCCGGTAGCTGCTTTTTTGCAAAATGCTTGGACAACCCGTGTTCACCAAACTCGTGGCTGAGCCGGAACACTATAAAAAATAAGGCCGTACCTAAGCCAAGTGCTACTGGCAAAATGATCCATAAAGACAACCCGCAGATATACATCACCGCAAAACCGATCAGCAGTACTACCAGTCCAATAGCCAAATACGCGATATATTGCGCTTTCA
>JAICXZ010000094.1 GCA_025934475.1 Mucilaginibacter sp.
GGACTATTACGGCATGCGGGGATTAGTCGATATTTTATTGGTCGACCCGTTAATGATGTAGGAAAATGAGGCACAAGAAGCCTTTACACGCTAGCCAGCCCCTCATTCTTGAGCCAGGTGGGGGCGGAAATGCAATGGAATTTAGGCACGAGCATTATAGATGACAAATAATTAACTAACTTACCCTGAAATGAAAGTGTCAGATTTTTTGATTTACTACTTGATGAAATTTTATGGCCGAAAGAAAAAAGGCGGTTTGTTGTGGGGGGCACCTCTTAGAAGGGCAGTTTTCACTGTCGGTATGATACTTACGTTGAACTTATTTAGCTTGGCTGAGATTGTATTTTTTATTACAACAAGGAAAAATTTGATAGATACAAAAATTTGCCAGATTGCTGTGCTAATTCTGGCACTTCTTGTTATACAAGTAGTTAGGTATATTTATATGACGAGAAATCGATATGAAATACTTATTTCATCAGGTGAAATTTTTTTTAACTTATCCAACGCGACTGGATATTTCGTTCTTATTTCAGTGACGCTTTTCTCTGCAATTATCCCATTTGTTATTGGCACAATCATCCACAATATGGTGTAAATATTATGCTAATCATGGCGCAAATATTCTAGCTAGACTGCCTAAACCATAAATATGTTGACACGAATAATGCCTATTCTTGTCGTGTTGCCGGTTGTTTTGTTGGCCGTATCATGTAAAAAAAGATTCCGTTAATAAAAGAAACACTATCAGTTTAGATACCGGTTCAAATGCCATAGGCGCTGTGCTGGTTGTGGCTATGTTCGAAGATAGGAGCATTGGTGTTTCCTTTAAAACGTCAGCCTCCAACCTGGCGCAAGAATGAAGATGAGGCCGGTGTGAGAAGGCTTCTCGTGCCTAACCGATAGACAGAACAGCACAGCCCTGTCTTATCCTGAAATAGATTTAAACAAAAACTTAACTACTTCAAGTAATCCAACCACTACAACCAATACAACTGCCTACCACTCCTTGCTTTTCAAAACTAAATCACTATCTTTATTTTCGATAGCTATTTAAACGGACAGATAATCAACCATTTATAGCTATTTCCCGCATCAACCTATACATTTTAATTACAGGTTAAACAATTAAATCCCGCAACGCGTATAAATACAGTAGTTTATAGGTCGGTTAAAAAGCTTATCTTAGCCGAAATTGAGGATTAATTAAAAAATAAGAGGGAAGGAAAAATGCGCTTCAAATTAATTATTCTGTTTGTTATCATCAGTTTTTCTGCTTCGGCGCAATTTTCCATATCTAATTTATTCAAAAAGAAACTTCCTCCCTTTCATCCCCGTGCTCAAATAAAACCCAGTGCGCTCTGTCACGCGGGCGTCAATTCGCAAGTCTTAGCAATGAATGCTGAGGTAAAGCCGTTTGTATATGATGAGAGCCAGTTTACCTTGCATGCGCAGGAGAAAGAACTGCTTAAACAGGCCAAGCACAACATGAGCTGGAGGATATATAATGTGGCTAGTTACAATTTTAGCGACCTGGCGCAGTTATATACCAAAATGCATCGTTTTTCGGAGGCGAAATGGTATTTTCTGCAAAGCACTAACCTTTCGCGCCAGCAGAACGACGACAGGCATACCATAGCCAACCTGGTGAGTTTGGCCGTGGTAAAAGAAAACCTGGGCGACCTGGTATCAGCCCGTGCCGACCTGACTGAGGCCCGCGATATGGCCCAGGTAAGAGGCATGAAGGAGAAAGTTGATGAAATTGAAAAAAGGATCCCTTTGTTGGGCCAAAATAAAGTATCATTTACCAACCACTACGCTGAGACCGCTGCCGCCGGAAGCAAAGATTTGTAAAATTGTATTAAACTTTTTTACGACAAACAAATTCTAACAAACATTATTTGTAATATTGTTATCCTTAATGGGAGACAGTATTTTACACTGTCTCTTTTTATTTACAAACTAGAACAAGGCAGAAGTGTTGGTAACCTACTACGCCCCCGATTTAAAGAAAGTAAAAGATATGTTTAAGAAATTGTATGTGTTAATGTTGCTTGGCGCGGCTTTGGCCTGCAAGGCATCACCAAACCATCGGCCCATTGGTCCTATGGTTAAGGTAGACGGCTCAAATAATCTTCAGCCCGACGCACAGCAAGCAACGGTATGCCGTTATGTGGCGCAGCTGATCTCGCAATACAACTACAAAATGGTTGAGCTGAACGACTCGATCTCTAAAGTGGTTTTTGATCGTTACATCAAAGAACTGGATGATAATCACAACTACCTGCTGGCTTCTGATCTCCAGGATTTCGGTAAGTACAAAACCGTTCTTGATGACGACCTGAAAGATGGCAACCTGAATGATGTGTTCTATATCTTCAATGTTTACCAGAAACGCTATAACGATCGCATCCGCTATTCGATAGCACAGATAGACAAGAAGTTTGATTTTACTTCAAATGAGACCTTTACGTTCGATCGCGACAGCCTGCCTTTTTTTGCATCGCAGAATGAAAGCGACAAAGTGTGGGGCGAGCGCGTGAAGTACGATCTGCTTAACCTGAAGCTTACCGGTAACGACATGGCGAAAAACAAAGAAACGCTAAAGAAACGTTACCAGAACCTGCTGGATCAGTCGAACAAGCTGAACAACCAGGATGTGTTCCAGATATTCATGGATGCATTCACCAACGCTATCGACCCGCATACCAACTACTTCAACCCGGCCAATGCCGCCAATTTCAATATCGAAATGTCGCGCTCGCTGGAAGGTATCGGCGCTACGTTAGGTGTCGTAAACGATTATGTAACCATCACCACGATCGTTCCGGGAGGTCCGGCCGATAAAAGCAAAGAGCTTTCTCCGGACGACCGCATCGTAGGCGTGGCCCAGGGTAAAGAAGGTGAATTCCAAAATGTGATCGGTTGGCGCATCGAAAATGCCATCGCATTAATTCGCGGCACCAAGGGCACCACCGTTCGCTTGCAGGTATTGCCTAAAGGCAGCAATATATCGGCCAAACCGAAAGTGGTTGAAATGGTGCGTGAGAAGATTATCCTGAAAGATCAGTCGGCTAAAGAAGAGATACGCACCTATAACTCAAATGGCAAAACCGTTAAGATTGGTGTGATCTCGATCCCGGCATTCTATATTGACTATAACGACTACAAATCGGGCAACCCGAACTATAAGAGCACTACCCGCGACGTAAAACTGATATTGGACACTTTGAAAAAAGCCAATGTTGACGGCGTGGTGATAGACCTTCGCGAAAACGGCGGTGGCTCCCTGATGGAAGCTATTGACCTGAGCGGTTTGTTTATCAAAACTGGTCCGGTTGTACAGGTTCGTGATGCACAGGATAAAACAGAGGTAGATAATGATGAGGATCCATCAGTTTCATGGTCGGGCCCTATGGCGATTGTAGTCGACCGTTTCAGTGCCTCGGCATCTGAGATCTTCGCAGGCGCCATGCAGGATTATGGTCGTGCATTGATCATCGGTACGCAAACCTATGGTAAGGGCACCGTGCAGAATGCAATCGACCTTGATAAGGTGATCAAGCCTTCGGCGCTCGAAAAATTGACACAATCGGGCTCCGCATCGGGTAAGAAGAATATTGTAAGCACAGGCAGCCAAACCAAATACGGGCAGCTGAACCTTACCATAGCTAAGTTTTACCGCATTAGTGGTAATTCGACTCAACATAAGGGCGTAACGCCGGATGTTAAATTCCCTTCGCTGATACCGATGAATAAATATGGCGAGGATACCGAGCCATCCGCATTGCCATTTGATATCATTGCCAAGAGCGATTATACCAAAGTTGGCGACTTTTCATCCGTTGCGCCGCAACTGCAAAAGTTGCACGACCAGCGCATGAGCACCAGCGACAGCTATAAATATCTTGAAGAAGATATTGCCGATTTCCAGAAGCACGAAACTGAGAAAACAGTTTCGCTAAACGAGCAGACTTTAAAGACTGAGCGCGATGCTGACGAGCAAAAGACTTTTGATCGCGACAATAAAAAACGTGTTGCTCTTGGTTTACAGCCACTGGCCAAAGGTCAGACCAAACCAAAACACGAAGATCTCGACTTCCTGAAGATTGAAGCCGGTCAGATCCTGACCGACTACATCAACCTGGGTGGCAAGTACAGCAGCAATACTGTACCCGCGGGCCAGCAGTAAGAAATATTCTTAAGCTCTATATCGAAATATCCCGGTTGTCCGGGATATTTTTGTTTAAAACCAATTGGATTGCTGCGGGTTATTAAACGGAAACTAAGCGGATCGCCTGGGTAGACTCACCCCGACATCGCTACGCTGCTCGGCCCTCTCTACACTTCGTGTAAAGAGGGCATTAGAACTATATCTTAAATAACAAAACCCTCTTTATGCGCAGCATAGAGAGGGTGGTCGAGCGAAGCAATGACCGGGTGAGTCGACGCGAACTATGCTTTAAACCGTATGCCTAAAAAACCATTGCTTGAGTTTACCGATCGCGGGATATTTTGCAGCAAGGGGAACTTTTATATCGATCCCTGGAAGCCTGTAGATGACGCCGTGATTACGCATGCCCAGTCCGATCATGCTTATTGGGGGCATAAGCGTTACCTGGCGCATCATTTATCCAAACAGGTTTTGCTTTATCGTTTGGGCGAAATCAACCTGCAAACTGTTGAATATGGTGAAAAGGTTATTAAAAACGGCGTAGAAATATCGCTGTACCCGGCCGGACATGTGATCGGTTCGGCACAGATACGAGTGGAAAGCGAGGGTGAAGTTTGGGTAGTTTCCGGTGATTATAAAGTGGAGGATGATGGCGTTTCAACTCCATTTGAACCTGTTAAATGTCATCATTTTATATCCGAGTGCACTTTCGGAATGCCCGTTTACCAATGGAAACCACAGGCGCAGGTATTTGATGATATTAATGCGTGGTGGCGAAGTAACCTGGTCAACGGCGTAGCTACGGTGCTGGTGGGATATTCGTTGGGTAAGGCTCAGCGTATCATCCAAAACCTCGATCTGAGCATCGGAAAAATTTACACGCACGGCGTAATTGAAAACACTACACAGGCACTGCGCAACAATGGCGTTCTATTGAATCCAACGGAAAGAATCACGCCTGAAACGCCAAGGGAAGAAATAAAAAAGGGAATTGTGCTGGCACCACCTTCGTCTGTTGGAACATCGTGGATGCGCAAATTTGGTCCTTATAGCTTCGGTTATTGCTCCGGCTGGATGGCCATCCGTGGGGCCAAAAGACGTCGTGCTGCAGAGAGGGGTTTTGTACTTTCAGATCACGCCGACTGGAACGGCCTTGTCAGCGCTATCGATGCTACGGGCTGCGAAAAAGTTTATTTGACACACGGTTACACAGCTTCGTTTACGCGGTATCTTAATGAAATAGGTTTTGACGCCCATGAAGTGCATACTCTATATGGCAACGAAGAGGAGGAGCAAACCGAAGGACAAAAGATTGATGAGATTTTACCCACAGAAAGAGCAGGAGGTAGCCAATGAAAGCCTTTGCTCAGTTATTCCTCTCACTGGATGAAACTAATAAAACCAACGAAAAGGTTAAGGTGTTGAAGGACTATTTCAATACTGTACCCGATTGGGATAAAATGCACACGCTGGCCTTGTTCACGGGCCGCAAGCCTAAGCGACAGATAAATTCGACCTTGGTTCGTAACTGGGCCATTGAGGCATCCAATATACCGGTATGGCTCTTTGAGGAAAGCTACCAGGTGGTAGGCGATCTTGCTGAAACCATGTCCCTGCTGATGCCGCAGAATTCGACGGGAAGTGATAAAACATTAACGGAATGGATAGCTGAGATCAACGAACTCGGCAATAAGACCGAAGAAGAACGCAAACTATGGCTAATGGAATCATGGGCAATGCTGAATACACAAGAACGGTTCGTCTTCAATAAAATACTGACCGGCGGGTTCCGCGTAGGAGTTTCGCAAAACCTGGTAATTAAGGCACTATCGGAAGTCTCGGGATTGGATGCACCCACCATAACGCATCGCATCATGGGCAACTGGACGCCCGAGACCTATCATTACAGTCAGCTGGTACAGGACCAGGCGCCGGCGGATAATATTTCGCGGCCATATCCTTTCTTCCTGGCTTATCCTCTCCAGGAGACGTCCGATAAGCAGCGCTCGGTTGAAGAAGTACAGGACACGTTGGGTGATGCAACCCTCTGGCAGGCTGAATGGAAATGGGAGGGCATCCGTGCTCAACTGATCAAACGCGAAGGCAAGATGTTTATCTGGAGTCGTGGTGAGGACCTCGCTACCGATAAGTTTCCGGAATTGCATCCCTTTTTAAATGCGCTTCCGGATGGAACTGTATTAGATGGCGAGATATTAAGTTTCAGAGATGGTTTGCCATTACCCTTTAATGTTCTTCAAACCCGTATTGGTCGCAAAAACCTGAGTAAGAAAATACTGGAAGAAAGTCCTGTAGCGCTCATCGCCTATGATTGCCTCGAATACCAGGGCGAGGATATTCGCGACAAGACGCAATCCGAAAGGCGGGCGGTACTTGAGCAATTACAGACAGGAACATCCTTTCCAGAAATATTTCGCTTATCGGCGCTAGTCGAATTTGACAGCTGGGACGAGCTTGCCAAAAAACGCGAACAATCCCGTGCCATGGTGGCCGAAGGCGTAATGCTCAAACGTAAAAATGCCACGTACCAGGTGGGCCGTCGTCGTGGCGACTGGTGGAAATGGAAGATCGATCCGCTATCGGTCGACGCCGTGATGGTATACGCCCAAAAAGGCCATGGCCGACGGGCAGATTTGTACACCGATTACACCTTTGCCGTTTGGGATGGCGATAAGCTGGTACCCTTTGCCAAGGCTTATTCCGGGTTAACTGATGCCGAGATCAACAAAGTAGACTACTTTGTAAAACGCAATACGTTAGAAAAATTTGGTCCGGTACGAACGGTAAATCCGGAGCTGGTATTCGAGATCGGGTTTGAAGGCATCAATCGCTCCAACAGGCACAAATCGGGCGTAGCGCTTCGGTTCCCCCGTATCCTCCGCTGGCGGCATGATAAACCCAAAGAGGAAGCCGATACGATTGAGACACTGAAGGCGCTGTTGGGGGAATGAGGATTGTCTGAACCGCTGATTCGTGTGATTAAAATGATTCGCTATGATTCGCCACGCGCCAACCGCGTTGCGTCCTGCAAAAGATGAACCTTTCGCCTTTATCCTTTCACCACCAATAACTATCTTAGTTCCCTTACCAACTATCTGCATGAAAAAGAAGTTCCTTTTATTTACCATGGCTGTTTCCCTAAGCAGCTATACCTTTGCTCAGCAAATGAATATAAAAACGCTACCCTACCCGAATACCAAAAAAGTTGATACCGTTAACACCTATTTCGGCACCGCTGTGCCCGACCCATACCGCTGGTTAGAGGATGATCAGGCGACCGATACCAAAGCTTGGGTGAAGGAAGAAAATAAGGTAACGCAAAATTACCTTGGCCAGATTCCGTACCGCGATGCCATCAAAAAGCGACTGGAAACACTTTGGAACTACGAAAAATACAGTGCTCCGTTTAAGGAAGGCAAATACATTTACTATTACAAAAATGAGGGTTTGCAGGCCCAGGCTGTGCTATGGCGTCAGATCGGCGAAAATGGTACGCCTGAAATATTCCTGGACCCCAATAAGTTTTCTGCCGATGGCACCACTTCGCTGCAGGGAGTTGATTTTACTAAGGACGGCAGTTTGGCCGCTTACCAGATATCTGAAGGTGGCTCAGACTGGCGCAAGGTCATCGTAATCGGCACTTCCAATAAAAAGCAGGTGGGCGATACGCTACGCGATGTTAAATTCAGCGGCATTGCCTGGAAAGGAAACGAAGGCTTTTACTATTGCAGTTATGACAAACCCAAACAAGGAAGCCAGCTTTCGGGTATGACGCAATATCATAAACTGTATTATCACAAGCTGGGTACGCTACAAAGCGATGATAAGCTGATCTTCGGCGGCGAACAAACGCCACGTCGTTACATCGGTGCTTACCTGACCGAGGACCAGCGTTTCCTGGTGATCACCGCCGCACAAAGCACCACCGGGAATGAGCTTTACATACAGGATCTAAGTGATGCCGGAAGCGGTATCGTAACCGTGGTAAATAATTTTGATAACAACAACTATGTGGTCGATAATGTAGGAAGTAAGTTGTATATCCACACCAACCTTTATCAGCCCAATTACCGGCTGGTTACCGTTGATGCCTCAAATCCAACGCCATTAAACTGGAAAAATTTGATTCCGGCCACCAAGAATGTTTTAAGCGTAAGTACCGGCGGTGGTAAAATA
>JAICXZ010000306.1 GCA_025934475.1 Mucilaginibacter sp.
CGATAGATGAAACCGTCCTTGCCTGTTCGGCCGAACCATTCTGAGCTGCGAAGTTTTTTGTCTTTCATGATAGTCGCTTTTGTCATGCTGAACGTAGTGAAGCATCTTGTCGACTATGCAGCGGCGAGGATGCAGGATGTTTACCTGTCCGGCTGAATAAGATTTTTCGCTCTCTCAACCCAAACACGGCGGGCTCAAGAAAAAGTTCTTCGCTACCCTCAGATGACAATATTAAGTTATTTATTTAACTTATCGCCCTATCCAAATGAACATACCCGCCATCCACATGGATCAATTGTCCGGTAGTATGGCTTGATTTTTCTGACAATAAGAAAGCTACCATATTAGCAATTTCTTCGGAAGAAGTCATGCGCTGCTCCAGCGGTATTTTGGATATGATCGATTTTAATTTTTCTTCAGGATTATCAAGCGTTTTGATCCAGTTCTCGTACAGCGGCGTCCAGCATTCGGCCACGATTACGGCATTTACGCGGATGCCATGTGGCAAAAGTTCCACTGCCCATTCACGGGTTAAGGCGTTGCGGCCGCCATTAGAGGCAGCATACGCCGATGTATTGCCCTGGCCGGTTTCGGCAGTCTTTGAACCGATGTTTACAATTGCACCTTTGCTCTTTTTCAATTCCGGCAAGGCATGATGTGCCAGCAGATAATAATGTACCAGGTTTTTATGAACTGAAGCTATAAATCGTTCGTAATCTCCTTTTTCGAGGCCGACACCATCATTTACGCCGGCATTATTCACTAACCCGTCGATACGACCGAATTTCTCAATCACCGACTTAACGGCTTTTTCACAGTCTTCCGGCTTGGTTAATTCGGCTACAAACTGAGCAGCGTTTCCGCCTGAGGAAAGAACTTCATTTACCGTCTTTAAATTATCCTTTTCATTACGGCCGATAATAACCGGGATGGCGCCCTCTGAAGCGAGTACCTTCACAATGCCTTCGCCAATACCTTTAGCACCACCACTGACGATGATGACCTTATCTTTTAAATTTAAATCCATGTTGATGGTTCACTTTGGTTCCGTACCTACGGCACGGATCTATTAATAATATTTTTTTCTATCGACATTTTGTCCCTACGGGGCAAGCACTAGCCGGTTATAATCCGTAAAACTTCACCGCATTGCCGCCAAAAAACAATTCCTGTTCTTCCGGTCTGAATTTGGATAGATATAGCTGCAATACCTCGATTGCCCGATTATATCCGCCGGCCAATACGCAAACGGGCCAATCTGATCCGTACATCACCCTGTTTGTTCCAAATGCATTGAAAACCAGGTCAAGATACGGCGTAAAATCGTCGGTTCGCCAATTGTACCAATCAGCCTCGGTCAGAAAGCCCGACACTTTGCAGCAAACGTTTTGATACTGAGCCAACTCCTCCATATCATTCTTCCAGGGTTCTATTTCCCCGCGTTTGATATAGGGTTTGGCCAGGTGATCCACCACAAATTTTTGATCCGGGAACTCAGCTACAAGCTGCGACGCATACTTAACATGAATCGGGTAAATGAGAATGTCGTAGGTAAATCCGTATCTATTCAGCAAACTTATCCCGCGCCTGAAGTCGTCCCTCAGCATATATTGCTCATCAGGCTCACCCTGCAAAACATGACGAAATCCTTTCAATTTGGGAAAGTTGTCCCGGTAGTATTTTAGTCGCTCTTCAATATCATCAGCCCTCAGATCAACCCAGCCAACAACGCCCTTGATAAAGCTGTTCTCTTCTGCCAGTTTGAGCATAAATGCATTATCTGACTCATCCTGGCAGGTTTGCACAAGTATAGTTCCGTCCAGTCCATTGCGGTCGAGAATTGGCTTCAAATCGCCCGGCATAAAGTCGCGTCTGATCGCCGACATTTCGTTTTCGGTAATCCAGCTGTCCCTTACCGGGTCAAACTGCCAGCAATGCTGATGCGTATCAATTCTTTGCATACGCAACTAATTTTTGTGTTGCTGTTCCGAGACCGTCGATACCTAATTCAATAACGTCACCCGGCTTTAAATAAAGATTTGGCTTCATACCTAAACCCACACCGGCTGGAGTTCCGGTCGAGATTACGTCGCCTGGGAGCAAAGTCATAAACTTGCTGGTATAAGCAATCAGGAACGGAATATCAAATATAAAATTGGATGTATTTCCATCCTGCATGGTTTTGCCGTTCAGTTTCAGCCACAGGCGCAAATTGTGCGGATCGGCAATATCTTCCTGGGTTGCCATAAACGGACCGATAGGTGCAAAGGTATCGCAGCCTTTGCCCTTGTCCCAGGTACCGCTGCGTTCCAGTTGGAATTCGCGTTCGGATACATCATTGTGCAGTACGTATCCTGCCACGTAATCCATCGCTTCAGCTTCATCTACGTAGCTGGCTTTTTTGCCAATAACCACGGCCAGTTCCACTTCCCAGTCGGTTTTAACTGAATCTTTAGGAATCATGATGTCATCGTTCGGGCCTACAACGGCCGTAGTGGATTTCATAAAGATCACCGGTTCCGCCGGTGGTGTAGCATTAGTTTCTCGGGCGTGATCGATATAATTCAAGCCGATGCAGACTACTTTAGAAGGACGCGCAAAAGGGCAACCCAGGCGAACATCATCGCCTACCTGCTTCAGATCGTTGCTCTTAACAAATGCAGCGAGGCGGTTAAGGCCGTCTGTTTCAAAAAACTGCTCATTATAGTCTTCGCCAAATGCTGAGGTGTCGTAACGTTTATCGTCAATGATGACACCTGTTTTCTCTTTCCCGGGTTCGCCGTAGCGGATTAGTTTCATAGATTTTTATTGCTGTTTTGTCATGCTGAACGTAGTGAAGCATCTTGTCGACTATGCACCGGCGAAGATGCAGGGCGTTTACCTGTTTAGCTGAATAAGATTCTTCGCTATGCTCAGAATGACAAGGTTGTTTATTGATTATTACTTATTGGATTGAATATGCGTCTGATTAATTATTAATTTTTATAAACCCGCCATCAATCGGGTAATCGCAGCCGGTAATAAAACCTGCTTCGTCCGAACATAGATAAAGCGCTAAAGCAGCTACCTCCTCCGGTTTCGCCATACGGCCTATCGGCTGACTTTTAGATAACTTTTCAAATATCTCTGCTTCCTGGCCCGGATAGTTTTTAGCGATAAACCCGTCCACAAATGGCGTATGGACCCGTGCAGGTGAGATGCTATTACAGCGGATGTTATCGTGAATATAATCGCGCGCTACTGAAAGCGTCATCGTAAAAATAGCACCCTTGCTGGTCGAGTAGGCAAACCGGTCGGTGATTCCAACACTTGCCGCGATAGATGCGGTGTTAAGAATAACGCCTCCCCCATTTGCCTTAATCAACGGGATAGCTGCAAAAAGGCCATTATAAGCGCCTTTTACATTCACGTTCATTACCCGGTCAAAGTCGGCTTCGCAGGTGGTATCGGCTTTGCCGATATGAGCGATACCCGCATTATTAACGAGGATATCGATCTTGCCGATCGAATTAAAAATATCTACAACCTGTTTTTGATCGCTGATATTACAGATATGATATGCAGCTGAACCGCTGATCTCATTAATGGTTTCGGAAGCTGCCTTTTCATCCAGCTCGATAATATGAACTGTAGCACCCTGCTGCGCAAAAAGAACCGCGATAGCCTTCCCGATGCCGCTTCCGCCGCCGGTTATAATGGCTGTTTTATTTTGTAGACTAAACATTTACCTTTTTTAATAACGAATACTGAATATCGAATTTCGAAGGTCACACTTCATTATTAATCATTCGATATTCGGTGTTCAATATTCAATTTATAATGACACTCCCCTCTTCCATGGTATAAAATCGTCCTGCTCCAATTGAACAGATTTTGGCTGTTCTTCTCCGCTGGCTACTTTTATCACGTAGTCTAATATTCGTTCTCCTGCCTGCGGGATGGTTTCGGTCCCTTCGATAATAGTACCGCAATTGATATCGATAATATCCGGCATGCGTTTGTACAGCGCCGTATTGGTCGATAGCTTGATCACCGGCGCAACCGGATTACCAGTTGGCGTACCGAGACCGGTTGTAAACAAAACCACGTTAGCTCCCGAGCCTACCTCAGCGGTAGTACTTTCCACATCGCTGCCGGGTGTGCAAAGTAAATTGAGTCCGGGCTTACTTACTTTTTCCGGATAATCTAATACCGCCGCAACGGGAGAAGTACCGCCCTTTTTCGCTGCGCCAGCCGATTTGATTGCATCAGTAATCAAACCATCTTTAATATTACCGAAGGACGGATTTGCATAAAAACCTGATCCCGTTTCCTCAGCCCGTTTATTATAGGTGATCATCAGATCCATGAAACGCCTGGCGGTATCTTCATCAACACAACGATCGCTTAGATTTTGTTCAACCCCGCATAACTCGGGGAATTCGGAAAGAATAACTGAACCGCCCATCGATACTAACAGATCGGATACGTAGCCCAAAGCCGGGTTAGCCGATATACCCGAAAAACCATCCGATCCGCCGCATTCCAAACCAATGCATAATTTGGATAACGGTGCTGGTTTGCGTTCGTTTTCATTGGCCTCGATAAGTCCGGCGAAGGTTTGTTTCAAGGCCTGCTGCAACAGGTTCTTTTCAGTGCCGAGTTGCTGCTGCTCCAGGATCACCATCGGTTTTGAGAATGAAGCGTCGCGTTTGGCAATCTCTTCTTTCAAAATGCTTCCTTGTGCATGCTGGCAGCCAAGACTTAATACCGTAGCGCCTGCCACATTTGGATGAGTGATATACCCGGCCAACAATCCGCAAAGGGCCCGCGAATCCTGCTGCGTACCGCCACAACCCATATCATGGGTCAGGAATTTGATGCCGTCGATATTTTTGAAAATGCGCTTGTTTTCCGCTTTATCTGTCGACGCCTGCATATCAGCACTCAATATTTCTTGTGTCGATTTACCTGCCTGGTAAAGGCTCATCAGTTGATCGACCTCATTTTCGTAGTTTTTGGCTTTTTTGTAACCAAGTTTATCCACTAAAGCCTCGCGCATTACCTGTATGTTGCGGTTCTCGCAAAATACCAGAGGAATTACCAGCCAGTAATTACCCGTCCCAACAGAACCATCCG
>JAICXZ010000682.1 GCA_025934475.1 Mucilaginibacter sp.
CGCTCCGTCATTATTTAAATCTCCATAGGCTGAGCCGTTCGAAAAGCTCGGCTCGGCAAGACCCCATTCGGCTGCCTTGTTCGTGAATGTCAAATCGCCATTGTTCCGGTAGGCGTAGTTCGGGATCGCTTCTGATGGCATCTTGTCTATTAACTTCCTGATCACTTCCTTCTCCCTTCCGATCATATTTCTCACTTGTATGGGGTTAGCCATAAATTGAATATAATCCTGGTCGGTTAAATCTTTGTAAATACCATTGCTGACAAAAATGTCCTTAAACCCATCATTGTCCATGTCTGTAATCAAAGCACCCCAGCTCCAGTCGGTAGCCGGCACACCGGCAAGTCTGCTTATCTCGTTGAAATTCACTTGCGGATACTTGAGATTCTTACCCATGACTGGTCCCTGGTTCAGTTGTAAGACATTACGAAGAAACTGCTGATAATATCCATTTTGCAGGTCAGACTGGTATTTGTCCCAGTTTTCAAAAGAGGTTTTGGATTTTAATCTGCCCTCCGACTCGGGAAGCATGTCAGTCACATAAATATCAGGGTATCCGTCGTTATTGATATCGGCGATGTCAGCCCCCATCGAGTTTTGGCTTAACTCTCTTATCACGTCCGGCAAGCACTCTTTAAAAGTGCCGTCGTGATTATTGATGTACAAGTAATCGCGTTCAAAAAAATCATTGGAGACATAAATATCGTCCCAGCCATCTCCGTTTACATCGGAAATGGTCACCCCTAAGCCAAAACCAATTTTACTGCTGTATATTCCCGCTTGCTGTGTCACGTCGGTAAAATGGCCTCCGTCATTACGGTATAATTTATTTCCGCCAAGTGGGTCCGGAGTGTTGCGCTGGTCTTTGATCAGGTCATAATTCCCAACGGAACGAAATGAATTATTAAGGAGATAGCAATCCAGGTCTCCGTCGTGATCATAATCAAAGAAAACCGCATGGGTACACAGGCCCTTATTATCCAGGCCGTATTCCGCCGCCTTTTCGGTGAATGTGAGGTTACCGTTATTAATGAATAACTGATTACTTCTGTTTTTTCCCGAAAAATCACCCGACTTACATATATAAATGTCCAGCAACCCATCGCCATTTACATCCGCAAAGGTGACACCCGTTGACCAGACGCCTGCGGAAGAAAGTCCTGCTTTTTCAGTTATATCTTCAAACTGAAAATTACCCTTATTTAAATATAGCCTGTTTGATTGCTGATTCCCGCAAAAGAAAATATCCGGCAGCCCATCATTGTTGATATCACCGATGGCCACCCCACCCCCATTATAAAAATTGCGATAGGTATAAACATTAAATTGTTCAGTATACTCAACCGTATTGGCAAAATTTACACCTGTAGTTGATGAAGGTAAAAGCGAAAAAAGGGTGTTATTTTGAACAGGCTTAGCTTTATCGAAGTTGCAGCTCACTAAAAGAATTAAGGGGATAATGGATAACCTAACACTTATTAATAATCGCTTTATAGCCAAAACTGCTTTAAACATTCCTTCTTCCATCCTATAAAATCCCTGCCTGATGCACCAGTTCTACAATTTGTTAGCTACTTACTTATATCCTTAATGAATTTCTGCCAGCGCTTGGTAATCTTATGTTCTTTAAATCCCGGCTTAAAACATATATCGTTTAAAAGGAAGCAAGTAGTGGGCTACTTGCTTCCTGAAAAATCTTTATTTCATATTAAATCATGCCATTTCTCTAGTTGTAACCCGGGTTTTGCTTCAGGTTAGGATTTGCGTTAATCTGCGGCTCCGGTATTGGAAAGATATTGACATGGGTGTCGGGATCTGCCGGGTGGAACCGATATGCATTATTATAAGTTCCAAACCGAATCATATCCTGTCTTTTGTAACATTCAGCAAACATTTCCCTGCTACGCTCTGCTAAAAAAGTGTCGGCGGTTAAGCTAACGAATGGATCAACACCGCCATGCACCGTTCGAATTTGATTGACCAAAGCCAGCGTAACCGGATCGCTCCAATTATTATTTTTCCTGGCTACCAGCTCAGCTTTCATCAGCAAGATGTCAGCATACCTGTAAATCGCCAAATCATTATCTAAGCCCGTTAACATCCCCTTATAAAATTGCCATTTGCCAATGCGGGCGCCTGATTGCCTCCATGCATTAGGCTGCAGTTCATTAATATAAGGGGTAAAGGTAATAGGAGGACCATCCGGGTCGGTAGCGTCTGCTCCGCCATCCAGCAACGGTGTTACCCCATCGGCTCTATATTGCGGCCCGACCAGGAAATTATTTAACATTCTTTTGTCCACAGTTCCGGTAGTAGGCGTTCCCTTGGGATCAAGGCCAACTACCGTACCCTGCGGTCCCGGATTTTGTGTGGGATCAATATACGACTGGTAAAACTCTTGCACTGAAGCAAACCCATTCCAGGGTTGTGCATTCATTTGATAGGTATCCTGGCTCTGCAAATGCAGCGTAGTCATAGGGATAGTAAAATTGCCTGCCTTTACTCCATCAAATGGAATGGCCCAGATAAATTCAGTAGAGCCAATATCATTTCGCGAAAAATTATCGGCGTAATTGGCCATTAAAGCATATTTGCCCGAATTGATAATTTCGTCACAAGCAGCAATTGCTTTATCATACTGAGGTGTCCCGGTATATACCTGAGCATTCAGATACAACTTAGCCAAAGTTGCAACAGCCACATAGTAAGTCACGCGACCATAATATGGACCGTCACCAGTGCCGATTTTAGGTAAGGCGTCCTTATTGGCTAACAATTCTTTTTCAACAAAGGCATAAACTTCTGCACGTGTATTGTTAGAAGGAGGCGCCGTATTTGTAAAGTCGGTCGTAATAGGCACATTACCAAACAAATCAAGAAG